>JBCCPD010000192.1:0-7112 GCA_039025075.1 Pseudomonadota bacterium
CGATGCTTGCGGATCTGGGGGAAGGCGTGGGCGTCGGCGACGACGATGTTGGGAAAGCTCTTGTCGTCGCGCAGCAGGACGTTGAAGCGGGGCTTGAGCTGCTTGATGAGGTTCTGTTCCAGCAGCAGCGCCTCGGTCTCGGTGCGGGTCGTGAGGACCATCATCGAGGCGGTGGCCTGGATCATGCGCACGATGCGGCCGGAATGGCCGGTCAGGTGCGCGTAGGAGGCGACGCGCTTTTTCAGCGAGCGGGCCTTGCCGACGTAGAGGACCGCCCCCTTGGCATCGAGCATGCGGTAGACGCCGGGCGAGTCCGGCAGGGTGCGCAGCGTGCGGCGGATGACGTCGGGGCCGGTTTCGACGGAGGCGGGGCGCGGGGCGCCGTCTTCGTCGAAGGCCGAGCCGGCGAGGCCCGGGCCGGCCTCCGGAGAATCTTTTCTCTGCGTCATGATTCGAGCGATCCGCTAGACCGGCGCGCATCCTTGCGCAAGCGGGAAGGCATCCACGACTTCTGTGGATAAGTCTGCGGACAACTCGAGGGCCGCTCTGCATTCATGTTGAGACTCAAGGGCTTTGCGAGAATGGCGAGAAATTGGGCGCCCAGGCAAGTCCTTAATTTCGCTGAGAAATTTTCGTACGACTTTGCAACCTTAAGGAATCCTTGAATATTTATAACACTGAGATGGCAGGATGACGCGCGAGTGGACAACTCTGGTGGAGCAACGCGTCCCAGACCCCTGTCAGGTCTCATAAGTCATCCTGGGGTTGAAGTTCGACCTTATTCCACACCCAGAACGTCGGGTGTTTGCCAGGCGAGATGTTGACCTCCGTCGAGGGCGAGCATTTGGCCGGTGAAACCGTCTGATTCTAGGAGCCAAGCGAGGGCGCGGCGCATTTCCGCGGGATCGGAGCCGCGCTGCAGGAGGGTGGCGTCGCGCTGAGCGGCGAAGTGCTCGGCCGATTGACGGTCGCCTTGGAGCGTGGGGCCGGGGCCGATGGCGCAGACGCGGATGCGCGGGGCGAGGGCCTGAGCGGTGGTGCGGGTGAGCCACCACAGGCCGGCCTTGGCGAGAGAGTAGGAGAGGAACTCGGGCGTCGGCTTCCACACGCGCTGGTCGATCATGTTGAGGATCAGGCCGGTGGCGACGGGCAGCCCGGCGGCGTCGCGCCCGGCCTGCGACGCCTGGGCGGCGAAGGCCTGGGTGAGCACGTAGGGCGCGCGCAGGTTGGAGCCGACGGCGCGGTCCCAGCTGTCGCGCGTGGCGGTGGCGATGTCATCATGCTCGAAGATCGAGGCGTTGTTGACGAGGCAGGTCAGGGGCGCGCCGAGGGCCTCGGCCGCCCGGGGAACGAGGGCTTCGACCTGGTCGAGGTCGAGAAGGTCGGCCTTGAGGACCGCGGCGCCGGCGCCGGCGGCGCGGATCTCGGCCGCGACTTCTTCGGCGCCGCCGACCGAGCCCATGCAGTGGAGCGCCACGGACCAGCCGCGGGCGCCCAGTTCGCGGGCGAAGGCTTGGCCGAGGCGTCGGCCGGCGCCGGTGACGAGGGCGGCGCCCGGGGAAAGGGGCATGGGCGAGGCTCCTGCAGCGCGGGGGGCGTCGGCGGTCGGCGCGGCGGCGTTGAGGGGGCGCGGAGGGCGCGCTCAGACCGCGCCGCGGATCATGACGGGACGATCATGACCAGTACGTAGAGGGCGTAGATGGCGAGGAAAGAGATGCCGATGCGCCGACCCATGCGCGCCACGGCGCAGACGAAGGGATAGAGGATCACCGACGTGGCGAGCATCACCCACAGATCCAGCGTGAGGAACCCGTCGGGCACCGGCAGTGGCGTGACGACGGCGGCGACGCCCATGACCGCGGCGAGGTTGAAGAGGTTGGAGCCGATGACGTTTCCGATGGCGACGTCGGCCCGGCCGCGGATGGCGGCGGCGACGGTGGTCGCCAGCTCCGGCAGGGAGGTGCCGATGGCGACGAGGGTGAGGCCGATGACGGACTCGGCGATGCCGAAGTCGCGGGCGATGGCCTTGGCCCCGTCGATCAGAAGATGGGCGCCGATGGGCAGGCCGATGAGGCCCAGAACGATGAAGAGGGCGATGCGCCAGTTGGGCTGTTCGGCATCCTCGGGCTCCACGCCCTCGGGCAGGTCCTCGTCGCCTGCGGCGCGGGCGGCCATGGCGGTGCGGCCGGCGTCCCACAGCATGACGGCGATGAGGGCGAGCAGCACGAGCCCGTGGCGCCAATCCAGCGGGCCGAACCAGCACAGGAGGATGAAGATGACGGAGACGCCCATCATCATCCACCAGTTGCGCAGGCTGTCGCAGTCGCGGCTGTCGATGCGCGAGATGATGGCTGGAATGCCCAGCACCAGCAGCACGTTGGCGATGTTGGAGCCGACCACGTTGCCGTAGACGATGCCGAAGGCGCCGTCGAGCGCGCCCTGCACCGCGATCAGCAGCTCGGGCGCCGAGGTGCCGAAGGCGACGATGGTCAAGGAGATCAGGAGCGCCGGCACGCCCAGCCGCAGCCCCAGGCCCACCGCCCCGCGCACGAGCATGTCGCCCGCGCCCAGAAGGATGGCGAGCCCGGCCGCGGCCACGAGCAGATCCATGGACGTCCTTTCGTTCGGGACCGCGAAAGCGACGGGCGCGCGCGTTCACCTCCGCCGCGCGGAGTCGCCGTCATATAGGGCGCGCGGAGGCGCGTGTGAACGGGGGTCACTCGCGCGGTTTGGAGCCGCGGCGGAAAAGCCTCGCGAAGGTCCAGCGCCTCCCGAACGCCTTGTCGCCCTTGCGGGGACGGGCCGAGACCATGGCGAGGATCACCATGCCGAGGATGAAGAAGGTGGCGAGCTTGACGATCATCGGCGCAGCCTAGCGCGTCAGAGACCGAAACGCGACCAGGCGAGGCGGGTTTCGGCGGCGGCCAGCGCGTCCTCGGCCATGGAGGCGAAGCCGAGGCGCTGCAGGACCGAGCGCCTCGGGCCGAAATCGCGGAACTCGACCTCGTCGCCGAAGCGCTTCTTCATTTCCGGCACGAGGTGGGCGAGGCCGTCGATCAGGCCGGCTTCCTGCGCGCGGGCGCCGACGCGGATGGAGCCGTCGAAGAGGGTCTCCTCGGCGTTGAGGCGGTCGCCGCGACGGGCTTTGACCTCGTCGATGAAGACCTGGTGGATGTCTTCCTGGAGGGCCTTGAGGCGCGCGACGTCCTCGGGCTTTTCGGGCTGGAACGGATCGAGCATCATCTTGCTTTCGCCGGCGGTGTGGACGCGGCGGTCGATGCCGTTGCGGGCGATGATCTGATCGAAGCCGAAGCCGGCGTAGATCACGCCGATGGAGCCGAGTATGGAGGCGGCGTCGGCGAAGATCTCGTCCGCCGCGCAGGCGAGCCAATAGCCGCCGGAGGCGGCGACGTCCTCGCAGAAGGCGATGACGGGGACGTTCTTGTCGGCGGCGAGGCGGCGGATGCGGGCGGCGATGAGGGCCGACTGCACCGGGGAGCCGCCCGGCGAGTTGACGGCGAGGGCGACGGCGGCGGGCTTGCGCTTGAACGCCCCTTCGATGGAGCCGGCGAGGCCGTCGTCGGACAGGGATGGGCCGCGTCCGGGCACGCCGATGGCGCCGTAGAGGCGCAGGACGTGGACGCGGGGCGGGCGCTTGATCAGCCGGCGAAGGCGGGCGGGCAATTCCATGCCGGCGCAGTTAGGCGCGCGGCGAGCGCTGCACAAGGCGCGCGCGGGGGGAGCGACGCTTGCGCGCGGGCCGGAGGGGGGTATCATCTTGCCCCGACAGCCGGAGGTCGACCCGATGCATCTTATGAGTCGCGACGAGCTGCTGAAGCTCGAGCTCGAGCATCTGCGCGACGAGCACCGGGACCTCGACGCGGCGATCCCTGCCATGCAGGCGCGGCCGGCGCCGGACATGCTGGCCATCGGCCGCATGAAGAAGCGCAAGCTGGCGCTGAAGGACCGCATCCAGCGACTCGAAGATCAGTTGACGCCGGACATCATCGCCTGAGCCTTCGGTTAGGGCTTGGCTTCGGGGCGGGCGCCCGGCGCGACTCAGGGAGCGGCGCGACGCCCCGACGGCGAAAAGGCGGAGACGGCGAGGATGAGCGAGGCGCAAGCGGCCCAGGTGGGCGTCGTGATGGGCAGCCAGTCGGACTGGGCCACGATGAAGGCGGCCTGCGAGGCGCTGGACGCGCTGGACGTGGCGTGGGAGGCGCGGATCCTGAGCGCACATCGCACGCCGGATCGGCTGATCCTCTATGCCGAGGGCGCGGCCGCTCGGGGGCTCAAGGTGATCGTCGCGGGCGCCGGGGGCGCGGCGCATCTGCCGGGAATGGTGGCGGCCAAGACGCGCCTGCCGGTCCTTGGCGTGCCGGTGCGGAGCAAGGCTCTGAGCGGCTGGGACAGCCTGCTGAGCATCGTGCAGATGCCGAAGGGCGTGCCGGTCGGGACCCTGGCGATCGGCGCGGCCGGCGCGGCGAACGCCGGCCTTTTGGCCGCGGCGATGCTGGCGACCACCGACCCCGCTCTGGCGGAGCGGCTGGAGGCGTGGCGCGCGGCGCAGACGGCGGCTGTGGCCGAGGCGCCGAGGGATGAATGACGCGCCCCTGCCGCCGGGGAGCGTGATCGGCATTCTGGGCGGCGGCCAGCTGGGGCGGATGCTGGCGCTGGCGGCAGCCCGGCTCGGGCTGCGCTGCCAGGTGTTCGCGCCCGAGGCGGACCCGCCGGCGGGCCAGGTCTGCGAGAGGGTCTGGACCGCGGGCTGGGACGACGCGGCGGCTCTGGAGGCCTTCGCCGACGCGGTCGACGCGGCGACCTACGAATTCGAGAACGTGCCGGTCGCCACGGTCGAGGCCTTGGCGGCGCGGGTTCCGGTGCGGCCTGGCGCGCGGTCGCTGGAGGCGGCTCAGGACCGGGTGGCCGAGAAGGCTTTCCTGCGCGGGCTCGCCCTCGGGACGGCGCCGTTCGCGGCGGCGGACGACCTGGAGGGGCTGCGGGCGGCGCTGGCGGAGATCGGCGCGCCGGCGGTGCTGAAGACCCGGCGGATGGGCTATGACGGGAAGGGGCAGGCGCGGATCGCCGACGCCGCGGAGGCGGAAGCGGCCTGGCGGTCGGTCGGGGGAGCGCCTTGCGTGCTGGAAGGGTTCGTGGCGTTCGAGCGGGAGGTGTCGGTCGTGGCGGCGCGGGGGCTGGACGGGCGGGCGATCGCCTATGATCCGTCGGAGAACGTGCACGAGGGCGGGATCCTGCGCAGCTCCGCCGTGCCGGCGCGTCTGGACGCGCTTCGGGCGACCGAGGCGCGGGCGGCGGCGGAGGCCATCCTGAGCGCCCTTGGACATGTGGGCGCTTTGGCGGTGGAGTTCTTCGCGACGCCCGGCGGCCTGCTGGTCAACGAGATCGCGCCGCGTGTGCACAATACCGGGCATTGGACTCAGGACGCCTGCGCGATGGATCAGTTCGAGGCGCATATGCGCGCCGTGGCCGGATGGCCGCTGGGCGAAGCGGCGCGGCATGCGGATGCGGTGATGACCAACCTGCTGGGCGACGAGGCGGCGCAATGGGCGGAGATCGCGGCCGATCCGGCCCTGCGCCTGCACCTCTACGGCAAGGCCGAGGCGCGGCCTGGCCGCAAGATGGGCCATGTGAACCGGGCGACGCCGCGGGCGGACTGACGCGCGGCGGCGGCTCTGGGGCGCCCTGGCCGTCCCCAGTTTTGGGACGGCCGCGAGCGATGGGGGCTCGATGCCCCCGGAGCGAGGTTCTGCGCGAGACTTCGGGCGTCAGGCGCAGGGGCCGGTCTCGGCGCCGGAGCGGGGCGCGGCCGCGACCGGCTTGGCGGCCTTCGGGGGTTCGGCGCGGCGGCGCGGGGGGAGCGTCGGCTCGGGCGCGCGGCCCAGCGCGGCGAAAAGCGTATCGGCGATGATTGAAAACATCCTGACCTCCTTGGCCTTGGCTTCGATCCGTCGTACATGCTCCCTTGAAAGCAGGATTGCGAGGCAAATGGGTTGACGACCTGATAGCTGGACTATCAGCTGAAAGGCATGGCCGAGCGTCCTTCTCCCCTGCCCTCGCTGGCCGCGCTTCGCGCCTTCGAGGCGGCGGCGCGGTTGGGCGGCTATTCGGCGGCGGCGGCGGAGCTCAACGTCACGCAAGCGGCCGTGGGCCAGCAGGTGCGGCGGTTGGAGGCGGAGCTGGGGCGACGGCTGATGCGCCCGCAAGGCCGCGGCGTGGCGCTGACGGAGGACGGGGCGGCGCTGGCGCGGGGCCTCGCCGAAGGGTTCGGCGCCATTCGCGCGGCGCTGGCGGCCTTCGCGGAGGAGGACGCGACGCGGCCGCTGCGCGTCTCCATGACCCCCTACTTCGCGACGCAGTTCCTGATGCCTCGGCTGGTGGCGTTTCGGCGGGAAGCGCCGGACGTTGCCCTGGCGCTCGATCCGTCGGCCGCGCTGGTAGACCTGGCCGCGGGAGAGGCGGATCTGGCGATCCGGTATGGGGCCGGGTCGTGGCCAGGGGTCGAAGCGCGCATGCTGCTGGCCACGCCCGTGGTCGCGGTGGCGGCGCCGGGCCTGTGGCGCGAGGCGCGTTCGCCCAGGGCGGAGGAGCTGGCCGCCCTGCCCTGGCTCAACGAAAGCGGCACCGACGAGGTGGAGAGCTGGCTGCGCGCCCAAGGCGTCGACCTGGCGAAGATGGGCGCGGTGACGTATCTGCCCGGCTCGCTTGCCGTCTCGGCGCTGCTGGACGGCCAAGGCGTGGCGATGGCCGCTCGGGCGCTGGTGCAGGCGGATTTGGACGCGGGGCGGCTGCGCGTGCTGTTCGAGGACGGCGCCAAGCCGGGCACGCGCGCGCCGGAGGATCGGCGCGGCGACATCGGCTACCACCTGCTGCAGCGGCCGGGGCCGTTGCGGCCGCCCGCGGCGAGGTTCGCCAAGTGGCTGACGCGGGAGGCGAAGGCGGCGGCGAGCTGAGGCGACCCGCCGCGCGCCCTCGGGCCCGGTCCGAGGTCAGTGGCCGGCGGGCGAGGCGGCCGCGTCCGGACGGCGGGCGGCGCGGGGCGGCTTGACCAGCTTCATCAACCCGTCCTGCATGCCCAGGGCGAGCCGGCCGAG
>JBCCPD010000193.1:0-7062 GCA_039025075.1 Pseudomonadota bacterium
CCCGGCGCCGGATTGGGCGGCGGGGCGGCGGGTCGCCTCGGCGGCCAGACGCGCGAGCAGGTCCGGCGGCAGGGCCGCGGCGGCGGCCTCCAGCACCTTGTCCTCCAACGCCGCGTCGCGGGTCTCGGAAGGGGGCGTCTCGGCCTCGGGCGCGTCGTCGGTCTCCTGCGGCGGCTCCGGCGGCGGGGTCTGCTCCTGCTCCGCCGTTTCTTCGGGCGGGGGCGCGGGCAGCCGCGTGGCGCGGGGCGACAGCACCAGGCGGGCGGCCAGCGCGGCCTCGATCTCCCCCGGCGCCTCCGCCCCCAGCAGGGCCGCGGCCGCGCGGGCGCAGCGCGAGGCCAGCAGCGGCGCGCGCAGGCCGTCGACGCCGAGCGCTTCGGCGGCGCGGACCATCGCCTCGGCCAGCTCGGGGGGCGAAGGCATGTCGGCGAGGCGCTCGCGGGCCTCGGCGATCTCCTCGGCGCTCGCGGGCGCGTCGTCGAGCGGCCGGGCGGGGATCGCGGCGCGGGGCAGTCCGTCCAGCACTAGCCGGAAGGCGAGCCGGTCGGCGAGGGCCGCCGGCGCGCGCTCGTCGGGCTCGGCCCCTTCGTCGAGCGCGACGACGGCGAAGCGCGCGGGGGCGACCGCGGCGCGGCCGTCGCGCTCCGCCCGGATCTGTCCGTGATCGAGCGCAGCGCCCAGCTGGGCGATCAGGCCGGGCGCGGCGCGCTCGGCCATGGGCAGGACCACGGCGCCGCCATCTGCCTCCGCCAGCAGTCCCGGCGACCAGACCGGCCGTCGCGCCGAAAGGGTCGCGGCGAGATCGAGCCCGCCCAGCAGACGATCCTCGGAGATCGCGGCGGGCAGGCGCCGCAGCGGCGCGGCCTTCGGCGAGAGGCCCGCATGCAAGGCGCACCCGGCGTCCCGCGCCGGGCCGGGGCGGGCGCGCAGGAGGGCGCCGCCCAGGCCCGGATCGACCGCCAGAAGCGCCGCGGCGAGGGCGGCGTCGGCCCAGACCTCCTCCGGGTCGGGACCTGCCGGCGGATCCGGCGCGGCGGGGCCGGGCAGGGCGAGCTCGTCGCGCGGACTCACGGCGCCGCCCGCTGGGTCGACCTTTGCGAAAGCCTTTTCGCGTAGAAGATGACGCGCAGGCCGGGGGCCGCGCCGGGCGGGGCGCGGCGGCCGGTCATGCCTCGGCCATCTCGGCGAGCGCCCGCTCCACGCGCGCGGTGGAGCCGGTGTCGTCCAGCGGGTCGCGGCGCAGACGGTGGCGCAGGGACGACGGCGCCACGGCGCGCACATGCCGGCGCAGAGTCAGCGGCGCGCCCTCGAGGGCGGCGAGCGCCCGGGCGGCGCGGATCAGCGTCAGCTCTCCGCGCAGACCGTCGGCGCCCAGCGCCAGGCACAGCTCGGCGGCGCAGGCGAGCGTGTCGTCCGGCGTCTCGATCTCCGCCAGCTGCGCGCGGGCGGCGACGATGGCCTCGCGCTCCGCGGCCTGAGCCTCGTCCCAGGCGGCGGCGAAGCCCTGCGGGTCGCGCTCGAACGCGTCGCGGCGCTTGATGACCTCGACGCGCTGGGCGACGTCCTTGGGCGATCCGACCTCGACCGAGAGGCCGAAGCGGTCCAGCAGCTGCGGGCGCAGCTCGCCCTCCTCGGGGTTGCCGGAGCCGACGATCACGAAGCGCGCCGGATGGCGGACCGACAGCCCCTCCCGCTCCACCACGTTCTCGCCCGAGGCGGCGACGTCGAGCAGCAGGTCCACCAGGTGATCCTCCAGCAGGTTCACCTCGTCGATGTAGAGAAAGCCGCGATTGGCGCGGGCCAGCAGCCCCGGCTCGAAGGCCTTTTCGCCTTGGGTCAGCGCCCGCTCCAAGTCCAGCGCGCCCACCACCCGGTCCTCGGTGGCGCCGAGCGGCAGGTCCACGACCGGCGTGGGGATCGAGACGGCGGTCTCGCCCTCCGCCGGGGCCAGGTTCCAGGGCGAGCCCTCCGCCGCCTCGATCGGCGGCAGCAGCGCGGCGAGGGCGCGCACGGCGGTGGACTTGCCGGTGCCCCGGTCGCCGAAGACCAGCACGCCGCCGACGCTCTGATCCGTCGCGGCGATGCGCAGGGCCCGCTTCATCTCCTCCTGACCGACGATGGCGGCGAACGGAAATTCGAGCTTCATGCGCATCTCTCCCAAGGGTCGCGCCCGGCACGGAGGACCGGCGAAGGCTCCGGCGCGGCTGAGTGTCAACTTACACTTACATATGAGCCTAGGGAAGTCCTTTGGCGGAGTCGCCGCCCATCTCCCTTCGTTTCCAGCAGAAACCAGGTGCGTGCGGCCGCGGGCGGCTTTTCCCGGGCGCCTCTTCACGAAACGTTGGAAAAGCGCCGAGACATTGATACTGTCTCGTCATGTTGACAGTCACGCCCCCCGAGGCGCTCCACGCGCCCTTCCTCCGCCCCGACGGACCGCATGCCGCGGTCGTGGGGGCCGGCTTCGGCGGTCTCGCCTCCGCGCTGCGCTTGGCCGCCCGCGGCTGGCGCGTCACGGTGATCGACCGGTTGGAGGCGCCCGGCGGCCGCGCCACCGCCCGCCGTCAGGACGGCTTCCGCTTCGATCTGGGCCCGACCATCGTCACCGCGCCCTACATCTTCGAGGCGCTTTTCGCCGCCGGCGGACGCCGGCTCGAAGACTACGTGGATCTGGTCCCCATGGACCCGTTCTACACGATCCGCTTCCAGGACGGCTCCCATTTCGAGGCGAGCGGCGACGAGGCGCGCATGCGCGCCGAGGTCGAACGCCTTTCCCCGGACGATCTGCCGGGATGGGAGGCGTTCATGCGCGACGCCGAGGCGCGCTACCGGGTCGGCTTCCTCGGCTTGGGCGGCCGCCCGATGCACGAGCTCAAGGAGCTGATCAAGGTCCTGCCGACCTTCGCCTGGATGCGGGCCGACCGCTCGATCCACGCCCTGGCCGCGCGCCGCATGCGCGATCCGCGCCTGCGCATGGCCTTCAGCTTCCACCCGCTCTTCATCGGGGGCGACCCGCTGCACGTGACCTCCATGTACGCTCTGGTCAGCCATCTCGAAAAGCTGCACGGCGTCCACTACGCCATGGGCGGCGCCGGCGCCCTGGCCGAAGGCATCGCCAAGGCCGCCGCGGAGCTGGGCGTCGCCTTCCGCTACGGCGAGGACGTGGAGGAAATCCTCGTCAAGGACGGCCGCGCCCGCGGCGTGCGCCTGACCGGCGGGCGGGAGATCGACGCCGACATCGTCGTCTCCAACGCCGATGCCGGGCACACCTACGGGACCCTGCTGAAGACCGCGCGGCGCAAGCGCTGGACCGACGCGCGCCTGAAGCGCTCCAAATGGTCCATGGGCCTCTACGTCTGGTATTTCGGCACTCGCGGCACCGCCGGCCGCTTCCCCCAGCTGGGCCACCACACCATCCTCAACGGCCCCCGCTACGGCGGGCTGCTGGACGACATCTTCATCAAGGGCGCGCTGGCGGAGGACATGAGCCTCTACATCCACCGCCCCTCGGTCACCGATCCCACCTGCGCGCCGGCGGGCGACGATTCGTGGTACGCGCTCAGCCCCGTGCCGCATCTGGGCCATGACGCTCCGGTCGACTGGGCGGCCCGAGCGCCGTCCTATCGCAAGGCGGTGCTGGCGGAGCTCGAAAAGGTCGCCCCGGGCCTCGGCGAGACCATCGTCTCCGAGCACGTGATGACGCCCGAGGACTTCCAGGCCCGCTACCGCTCCCCCTACGGCGCGGGCTTCTCGATCGAGCCGCGCATCCTGCAGAGCGCTTGGTTCCGCCCGCACAACGTCTCGGAAGAGGTCGAGGGCCTCTATCTGGTCGGCGCCGGCACCCATCCGGGCGCGGGTCTGCCGGGCGCGGTTCTCTCGGCCGAGGTGACCGACCGGCTGATCCCCGACGCCGCTTCGGCGGAGGCCGGGCGGTGAGCGAGGCGCTGGACCGGATCGCGCCGGCGGAGGCGGCGCCCGTCGACGCGGGCGAGGCCGCGCTCTTCGAGCCGTCGCGGCCGGTTCCGGCGCCCCCGGCCCAAGCCGTCGAGGCCCCTCCGGCCGCATCCGCCTCGGTCCCCGCCGCAGAGGCGCTCGGAACGGGCCTTGCCGCCGACGCCGCGACCAATGCCTCGGATCTGGAGGCGTGCCGCCAGGCGATTCGCCACGGCTCCCGCTCCTTTCACGCCGCCTCCCGCCTGCTGCCCCGCTCGGTCAGGGAGCCGGCGCTGGCGCTCTACGCCTTTTGCCGCTCAGCCGACGACGCGGTGGACGAGGAGGCCGACGCCTGCGCCGCCAAGGCCCGCGCCGTCGCCCGCCTGCGCGCGCGCCTCGCCGCCGTCTATGCCGGGCGGCCCGAGGACCACCCCGCCGACCGCGCCATGGCCGCCATCGTCGAGCGGTTCGAGATGCCCCGCGCCCTCCCCGAGGCGCTGATCGAAGGGTTCGAGTGGGACGCCGAAGGGCGCACCTACGAAACCCTGGCGGAGCTGCACGCCTACGGGGCGCGCGTCGCCGGCGCCGTCGGTGCGATGATGACCGTGCTCATGGGCGTGCGCGACCGCGACGCTCTCGCCCGCGCCTGCGACATGGGCTGCGCCATGCAGCTGACCAACATCGCCCGCGACGTGGGCGAGGACGCCCGCGCCGGCCGTCTGTTCCTGCCCAAGACCTGGCTGCGCGAGGCGGGGATCGACCCGGACGCCTTCCTCGCCGATTCCGCCTTCTCGCCCGCGCTCGGCGAGGTGGTTCTGCGCCTGCTGAAAGAGGCCGACCGCCTCTACAGCCGCGCGCGCGGCGGCGTCTCGGCCCTGCCGCCGGGCTGTCGGCCGGCGATCCACGCCGCGGGCCGCATCTATGCGGAGATCGGCGCGGCGGTCCGCGCCAACGGCTGCGACTCGGTCTCGGCCCGCGCCCGCACCACCGGCCGGCGCAAGGCGGTGCTCGCCGGCAAGGCGCTGAGCGACGCGGCCTGGAGCCTCGCCCCCGGCATGCCCCGCGGCCTCAAGGGCGCGCCGCTGCCCCAGACCGCCTTTCTGGTGGAGGCCGCGGCCCGGGCGCGCCCCTCGCCCGTGCGCCCGCCCAGCAAGACGGAGCGCGACATCTCCGCCTTCGTGGCGATCTTGGCCGAGCTGGAGGCGCGGGACCGCGCCGCCAAGACCCGGCGCTGACCCTCCGCCAGAGCCTGCGCGCTGGATGACACGGCGGTCCGTCGCCGGCTGAAACCGCGTCCTCCCGCCCGACGCGGCGACGTCGCCGTCTCGCCGTCCTTGCGGCGCGCAGCGCGCCGGACAGCCGCCGCGCGCTTCGGGGCCGCGCCGCCGATCCCCGGCGCCTGTCGCCACCTGCCCTCCCCTCGCCGCCGTCTCGACCTAGATGTAGAGTCCACGAGGCCGCGCGGCTCGGCCGGCCCGGGGGCCGACATGGGGGACGAGGAGGTTCGACGATGATGGACTTGGTGATCCTAGCGGGCCTGGGGCTCGCGGTGATGGGCGCGGCCTCCACCGGCGCGGTCTATCAACCCGGCGCCTGGTACGAGAGCCTCTCGAAGCCGCCCTGGACGCCCCCGAACTGGCTGTTTCCCGTCGCGTGGATGGTCCTCTACGTCCTCATGACCGTCGCGGCCTGGCGCGTCGCGTCCTCGCTCGCGGCGGGCGAGTTCGGCGCCTCGGGCCACGCCGCCATGGCCGGCCTCGCCTTCTGGGCCGCCCAGATCACCCTCAACGGCATCTGGTCGCCGCTCTTCTTCGGCATCCGCCGGCCCGACGCCGCCATGATCGCCATCGCGCCGCTGTGGCTCTCGGTCCTGGCGACGACGATCCTCTTCTTCCAAGCGGACTGGGTCGCCGGCCTCATGTTCGTCCCCTACGTGGTCTGGACCAGCGTCGCCGGAGCGCTGAACTGGTCGATCCTGCAGCGCAACTCCGACGCGAAATGGGGCCTGCCGGACGCCGCCTGACCCCCGCCGGCGCAGCGTACCGCCGAAGATCGTCCGCAGGACGATCGAGGCGCCCGGCCCGTCGTGCTGAAAGCACGCCTGCGGCGTGACGGCCGGGGCCGAGGCGCAGCCGAGCGTTCCGGCGGGCGGCGGCGCGCCCTTAGGTCCTCAGCCACCCCGGAGGCCAATAGGGCGGCCGGGGCATGCGGAACGGCAGCAGGCTTTTGACGACAGGGCTGGCGAAGCGGTTGAGGTCCAGCGCCTCGTGCATGCCCAGAACGTCCTCGCCGTAGATTCGCGCCGCCAGGGCCGAGCGGGTGTAGAAGGGCGCGTTTTCCAGCCGCATCGCCGTGCGCGGCGTCGAGCCCGCATCGGCCCGCGTCTGCCGCCGCACCCCCCATAGCCCCCGGGCCAGCCGCGCCTTGGGCGGCGGCGCGACCGTCTCGGAGGACCCGTCCCGCCCGAAGCGCAGCGCCAGCTCCAGCCGCGAGCCGTCGCGCCGGTCCGCATCGTAGAAACTGACCGCGCCGTCGCGGGTCGGCGCCCGCGACCAGGTCCAGTACGAAAAATCCTCCTCCAGCATCGCGGCGCCGAAATTGGCGTCGAGATAGCCTTCGCCGGACCAGCGCCAGGCGGGCCGGTCGAACCCGACCTCGATCCGCGCCCTCGGCGCGAAGGGCCGCCAGATCTGCCGCCCCGCGGCGTCCAGCACCGCCTCCACCTCCGTCACCGCCTCGGGGATCACCCGGATGCGGCCCCGCAAAGGCGTCAGCTGCGGCGTCGCCGTCTCGTTCGCCTCCACCGTCAGCGCCGTCCCGTCCCAGCTCACGGTCGAGGGCCCGATCCGGTAGGCCGCCGCCTCCCGCTCCACCCGATCCCGCCGTCGCTCGGTCATCGACCAGCGGCCTCCCAAGGCGCCCGCGCCCTGCCCATAGAGACACAGGTTGATCGCGCAGTGGTTCTCCGGGTCGCCTCGCCCGCTCCAGGCGTAGAAGGGCGAGAACACCGAGCCGACGAACAGGATGACCGTCAGCGCCCGCTTGCCGTCGTCGGAGACCCCGTCGAGATACCACCAGGCATAGCCGCCGGGCGGGACGGAGACGTCGAAGCGAGGTCCGCCAAGATCGCCG
>JBCCPD010000194.1:0-7036 GCA_039025075.1 Pseudomonadota bacterium
GAGCGCATCGGACCGGGGCTCTTCGCCCGCTGGCTCTCCGCCTCGGCGATCGCCGTGTCGGCGATTTGGCTCGCCGCGGCGCTCCTCAAACGCGCCGCCGCCGCCCCCGCCCGAAACGCGGCCGACGACGACGCGCAACCGGCCCAAGCAAAACCCTCCGCTACGGCCGGCATCGGCCTCCTCGGCGGCGTCGCCGCCTTCGCGCTCGCCTTCCCCGCCCTCGGCCTGATCGCCGCTTCGGCGCTCGCCGCTCTGATCTCCGGCTGGGGCGCGGGGGAGCGGCGCCCGGTCGGCCTCGCCGCCTCGACCCTCGCCGGCGCGCTCGCCGCGCTCGGCGTCGGCCTGACCCTCCTGCCGCCCGGAGCGCGCCTCTGGCCCCAGGGCCTCTGACATGCCCCTCCCCGCGAAGGTTCTCGCCAAGGCCCCCGCCCCATGCTGAGCTGGATGGCAGAGCTCGGCGCGATCCTCACGCCCCAAAACCTCGCGCTCTGCTTCACCGGCGCGCTTCTGGGCACCGTCACCGGCGTCCTGCCCGGCATCGGCCCCGCCGCCACGCTCGCCCTGCTGCTGCCGCTCACCTACACGCTCGACCCCGCCGGCGCCCTGATCATGCTCTCGGCCATCTATTACGGCGCGCAATACGGCAGCTCGACCACCGCGATCCTGCTGAACCTGCCGGGCGAGACCTCGGGCATCGTCACCGCGCTCGACGGCCACAGGCTGGCGCTCAAGGGCCGCGCCGGGCCGGCCATCGCCGTCGCCGCGCTCGCCTCGCTGTTCGCCGGGCTCGTCTCGGCGACCTTCATCGCCTTCGCCGCCGGCCCCATCGCCCAGGCCTCGCTCCTGATCTCGCCCGCAGGCCTCGCGGGCATGATCGCCCTGGGCCTCTTCGCCGCGGCCGTCATCGCCCCCGGCCGCCCTCTCGCCGCGGTCGCCCTGATGCTGATCGGCGCCTGCCTGGGCCTCGTCGGCACGGACTCGGGCGGCGGCCTGCCCCGCTTCACCCTCGGGCTGACGGACCTGCGCGACGGCATCGGCTTCATGCCCTTGGTCATGGGCCTCTTCGCCATCGCCGAGCTGATCCGCGCCCTCGAAACCGGCGGGCGGCCGGACCGCATCGCCCCGGTCCGCTGGCCCTGGCCGACCCGCGCCGACGTCGCCGCCAGCTGGGCCCCGACCCTGCGCGGCGCCGCCATCGGCACCGTCCTGGGCGTCATCCCGGGCGTCTCGACGGTGATGTCCTCCCTCGCCGCCCGGGGCGCGGAGCGGGCCTTCGCCACCCCCGACGCCCGACTGGGCGACGGCGCCATGGCCGGCGTCGCCGCGCCCGAAGCGGCCAACAACGCCTCCGCCCAAAGCGCGCTCGTGCCCCTCCTGACCCTCGGCATCCCCGGCAACCCGGTGATCGCCGTCCTCGCCGGCGCCCTGATGATCCAAGGCATCGCGCCGGGGCCCAGCTTCATCTCGTCCAACCCGGACCTCTTCGGCGCCCTCATCGCCAGCCTCGTGGTCGGCAACGTGATCCTCGTGGTGCTCAACCTGCCCTTGGCCGGCCTCTGGGCCTCGCTCCTGCGCATCCCCTTCCGCAAGCTCGTGCCCGTCATCCTCGTCTTCGCCCTGATCGGCGTGCACTCGGTGCGCAGCGCGCTCTTCGACGTATGGCTGATGCTGGGCTTCGGCGTCTTCGGCTGGATCCTCGTCAAGCTGCGGCTGGAGCCGACGCCCATCGTCCTCGGCTTCATCCTCGGCCCCGCCTTCGAGGAATATCTCCGGCGCACGCTCCTGTTTTCCCGCGGCGACCCGAGCGTCTTCCTCTCGGACCCGGTCAGCCTCGCCTGCCTGCTCGCCATCGCGGCGGGCGCCGCCGCCTTGGCGCTTCGCCGCTTCGGCCGCGCCGGCCGAACCAACCGCCGGGCGTGACCCCCGGCGTCAGGCCGCCTCGCTGCGCTTCAGATCCTGATGCGCGTCCTCGATCAGCCCGATCTTCCAGTACCCCGAGATATAAGCGTCGTCCTTTCGCAGGCCCTTTTCGGTCAGCAGCCAGGTCCGGAACGCCCGGATCGTCGAGTGCTCTCCGGCGACGCAGGCCTGCACCCGGCCCGGCGGCCAGTCGAGCCCGCGCAGCAGGTCCAGCTGCGCCATCGAGGCCCGGTGCGGGTCCTCATGCACCAGCCAGCGCATCTCCACCCCCTCCGGCGCATCGATGCTCTGCACGTCGTCCAGGCTCGTCACTTCGAAGACGGCGATCCCGCGCGCCTCCCGCGGCATCGCCTCCAACGTCGCCGCCGCCACCGGCAGCGCCGACATGTCAGCCGCCACCACGTAGAAGTCCGCGTGGAAGGACTTCACCTTGACGGGCCCGGGTCCGGCGAAGCCCAGAAACGCGCCGGGCGACGCCGCCCGCGCCCAGGCCGAGGCCGGCCCGCCCTCGCCATGGTCCACGAAGTCGATGTCCATCTCCAAGCGCTCCGGCCGGTGATGGCGCACCGTGTAGGTCCGCCGCACCGGCGCCGGCCCCTCGGCCAGCCGCGCGATGAAATCGCCGCGCGTCTCCCCCGCCTCGGGCAGCATCAGCTTGCAGTTCGCCCCTTCGCGCCCCGGCGGAACGCCCTCCAGCTCCGGCCCCGCGAAGGTCACCCGGATCATATGCGGCGTGACGCGCCGCGCCTGAGACACCGCGAGCACGCGCGGCAAAGGCTTCGACGTGGACATGCGCGCCGCTCTCCTGACCAGCTTCTTGAACATAGGACCTCTTCCCATGGTCGGCGGGATTACCATATCAAAAGAGTCAACTTAACGCCATCGCCCCTCACGAGGAGTTCGGCCATGCCTCGGACCTCGCCGGAACGGACCGCGGGCGCCGAAGGCCTGGCCCCGCTCTACCTGGCCAATCTCGTCTGCAGCATGGGCATGATGGGCTTCGTGGTGGTCGCCGGACCGCTGGCCGACTCCCTGGGCCTGCAGGCCTGGCAGATCGGCCTTTCGGCGACCGCCGGCGGCCTGGGCTGGGTCCTGGCCTCCCAGGCCTGGGGCCGCGCCGCCGACCGGATCGGACGCAAGAAGGTGCTCGTCGCCGGTCTGGCGGGCTTCGCCGCGGGATATCTCGCGCTCTGCCTCGCCGCCCAGGCCGGCGCCGCCTGGGGCCTCGCCCCCCTCGCCGCCTGGGGGGCGCTGATCGCCACCCGCTTCGCCATGGGGCTCGCCTACGCCGCGCTGCCGGCGGCCGGCGCCGCGGTCATCGCCGACCGCTTCGCGCCGGACGCCCGCGCCGGACAAATGGGGCGCCTCGCCGCCGCCCAGTCCGCCGGCCTGCTGCTCGGCCCGGCCTTCGTCGGCGCGATCTCGAGCGCGATCTCGGGCGCGTCGCCGGTCGCGCCGCTGTTCTGGCTCGCGCTCGCGCCTGCGCCGGCCCTCCTCTTCCTGCTCCTGCGCCTGCCCGCCGACGGGCCGGAAACCGCCGAGCGTCCCGCCCCGCTCTCCCTGGCCGATCCGCGCCTGCTGCGCCCGGTGCTGGCGGCCCTGGCGACCCTCTCGGCGGTCGGCGTCGCCCAAATCGTCGTCGGCTTCGCCGCGCTCGACCGTCTGGCGCTGCCCGCGCCGCAGGCCACCCGCACCGCCGCCCTGGCTCTGTTCTGCGTCGGCGTGGCGCTCGTCGTCGCGCAGCT
This sequence comes from Pseudomonadota bacterium, assembly GCA_039025075.1. GTDB lineage: Bacteria > Pseudomonadota > Alphaproteobacteria > Rhodobacterales > Rhodobacteraceae > Albimonas. Next base: position 3,666 of record JBCCPD010000194.1, read on the forward strand.
TGCCATCGCCCGCCTCGGCTGGTCGCCGCGCCGGCTGATGGGCGTCGGCGGGGGCGTCGCCGCCCTCGGCTTCGTCTTCGCCGCCCTCGCCGGGTCCCCCGCGACGCTCGTCGCCGCCTACGCCGTCGCCGGCTTCGGCGCGGGCTGGGTGTTCCCCTCGATCTCCGCCGCCGCCGCCAACGCGGTCTCCAACGACGAGCAAGGCCGCGCCGCCGGCTCGGTCTCCACCGCCATGGGCCTCGGCGCCATGCTCGGCCCGTCCCTGGGCGGCGCGCTCTACGCGCTGGCCGAGCCGCTGCCCTTCCTCGTCGCCGCCCTCGCCATGGCCGCCGTCGCTGCCGCCGGCGCCGGCATGGCCCGAAAGGATGAGGCTCGACCGGCGACTTAATGCGCTTAATCCGACGGTTTTCGTCGGAAATCGTTGCGCGCGCCCCGCGGCCATGTCATGTCGTCCGTCAGCCGAGCCACACGCCCCCTGCAGCCACGGCCCAGGTCACGGAGCCGCTCGATGATCCCCGAACTCGCCCGTCTGCTCGTTCTCAACGACCAAGCCTCGCCGTTCGGCGTGCGCTTGAACCCCGCGCTCGCCGAGGCGATCCGCGACAGGCTCGGCCCGATGAACGCCGCCGCCGTGCCCATCCCGGTGCGCGCCGCCTCCTCGGGCCCCGTCCGGCAAAGCGCCACGCCGGAGGCGCTCGCCCGATCCGGCATCGTCAGCCTCGAATCGCGCCGCGCCGCGCCCGAACCCGCGGCGCGCGCCAAACCCGGCGGCGAGCGGCCCGAGTGACCCGGACGTTCCGTCCGGCCGAACTCGCCGCAGGCGGCGCCCAAACGCCCGCATAGCGACGGCGCCGGAGCCGCCGCGCCCCCCACGACCGGAAGACCGCGCCTCCGAACCGGCGCGGCCCCGCGCAGCCGCCCTCGCCGGCGCGACGCGCTGCAGGACCGCCGCCGCCCTTCGGCGCGGCGGGACCTCCGCGCCTCAAAGACTTCTCCCCCAAGCCGGACCCGAAGATCCCGCGTCCCCCGCCAGGACTTGACGCAGGTCATGGCCGACCTGCGCGTCCCCATTGTCTGGTGAACCATTGCAAATGGAGGCTGCGATGCTTGAGATCGACTCCCTCGTCGTCACCGTCGCCGGAAAGCGCATCCTCGACGGCGTCGACCTGACCCTCCCGGACGGAGAGCTGCACGTCCTGCTCGGGCCCAACGGCTCCGGCAAGTCCAGCCTGCTCGCCGCGATCATGGGCCTGCCGCCCTACCGGATCGACGGCGGCGCCATCCGCCTCGACGGCGCGCCGATCCAAGACCTGGACCTCCAGGACCGCGCCCGCCTGGGCATCGGCCTGGGCTATCAGCGCCCGCCCAGCCTCGACGGCGTCAGCCTGCGCAGCTTCGCCGCCGCCCTCGGCGCCGAGGCCGCGCTCGACCGCGAGGCCGCCGCCCTGGACCTCGACGCCTTCCTGTCGCGCGACCTCAACGTCGGCTTCTCGGGCGGCGAGATCAAGCGCTGGGAAGTCCTCAAGCTCATCCTCCAGGACCCCCGCCTCCTGCTCTTCGACGAGCCCGAAAGCGGCGTCGACCTGGAACACGTCGCCGCCGTCGGCGACGCGATCCGGCGCATCGTCGCCGCGCCCGACAAGGCCGGCCGCCCCTGCGCCGGCCTCGTCATCACACATACCGGCCTGATCCTTAACCACGTCGCCGCCGACCGCGCCCACATCATGCGCGACGGGCGCATCCTCTGCTCCGGCGACGCCCAAGCGCTCTTCGCCCATGTCAGGGCCCGCGGCTACACCGTCCCCGAAGCCGCCTGATCCGCAAGCAGGAAGTTCCCGATGACAGACGCCCCCGTCCCGTCCGCCTCGACCGACCTGACCAACGAGGAGCGCGACGTCCTCCACGACGTCGGCTTCGACGACCTGCACCGCCGCGCCGCCACCGGCGTTCTCGTCGACCACCAGATGCGCGTCGCCGCCTCCAACGATCCGGGGGTGGAGATCCTGCCTCTGGCCGAGGCGCTGCAGACCTACGGCTTCGTCCAGGACCTGATGTTCGGCCTCGCCTCGCCCGATGAAAACCCCCACGTCGCCACGGTGGCCGAGCACATGGACGCCCCCCTGGGCCACTTCGTCTGGGTCAAGCCCGGCGCCAAGGTGCGCCTGCCCGCGCAGACCTTCACTCTGCTCGAAACCCCCCAGGCGCGCCAGTTCACCCACGACGTCACCCTCATCGACGAGGGCGCGGAGGTGGAGATGGTGAGCGGCGCCGCCGTCCCGTCCTCCGTGCATCGCGGCCGCCACATCTCGATCTCCGAGTGCTACCAGCGCCCCGGCTCCGTCTGCCGCTCGGTCTCCATCGACCGCTGGGGCGGCGAGATGGAGGTCTTCTCCTACGGCTGGTCCCGCCTGGAAGAAGGCGCGCGCAGCGCCTCCACCGCCGTGATGCTCTCCCCCATCCGCCGCGGCGTCAGCCGCTCCACCTGCATCCTCGACGCCGACGCCAACGCCGTCAGCCAGGCCATCGTCTTCGCGCCCGAAGGCACGGAGCGGGAAATCCTGACCGAAACCCGCCTCGAAGGCCCCGGCGCGACCTCCGAGGACATGGCCCGCATGGTCTCCGCCGGCGGCCGCATCCTCAACGACGCGGTGCTGATCGGCGACGCCGCCGGGACCAACGGGTTTCTCGGCTGCGACGGCCTCAAGCTGGCCGATACCGGCGAGATCGCGGCGATCCCGGCGCTCAGGGCCCGGGTGGAAGGCGCCCAGCTCAGCCACGAGGCCTCTGTCGGCATGATCGACGGCGACAAGCTGAACTATCTCATGGCCTCCGGCATCGACGAGGACGCGGCCCGCACCCTCATCGTGCAGGGCTTCCTGTCGCTCGACGACGCCCGACTGCCCGCCGGCGTGCGCGCTCAGGTGGTCGAGATGATCGCCAAGGCCAAGTCCGGCGGCATGTAGCCGGAGCCGCCGAGCCCCCGGCGCGAGGACCGACCCGCTCGCAACGCTTGCGCCGCGCGTCGCCGTTCGACGCCCGTTCGAGCCGCCTTCGCCGGTCTCGGCGGCGCATCCCGTCCCCTTCCCCGGCGCCGGACCGGCCGGTCTCGCGGCGCCCCGCCGGCCCGACGCCCACCGTTCCGCTTCGTCGCGAAGATGCCGCGCGCCCGCCCAGGCGACCAATCCGGCTCCCCAAGCTCCGGAACCTGACCCGCAGAACCGCTTTAACGCCTCGACTTCCGCCGGAACCCGAGCAACTGCGGTTCCGCCGCGCCGGCGCCTTGCACCACGTCGACCTCCGACCGCCGGCCTACCCGCCATCGCCCACGGCCGCCATGGAGCGTGAGAGCCGCGTCGAAGCCGAACGCTCCC
>JBCCPD010000195.1:0-7017 GCA_039025075.1 Pseudomonadota bacterium
CGGCCAGGGGCGGCGGGGGCCGGGCCGCCCGCGCCGTCGCCCGCCATCCAGGGCGCAACCCCGCAGGCCGCCTCGATCTCCGCCGGCGTCACGCCGCCGGGCCGCAGCAGCACCGGCGCCGCGTCGTTCTGCAGCACCCTGACGATCGTGCTCTCGACCCCGACGAGGCATGGGCCCCCGTCCAGCACCGCGTCGATGCGGCCGTCCAGTTCCTCCAGCACGTGCTTGGCCGTCGTCGGGCTCACCCGTCCCGAGAGATTGGCCGAGGGCGCCGCCACCGGCGCTCCGACCGCCCGCAGCAGCTCCAGCGCCAGCAGCGCCGCCGGAACCCGGATCGCCACCGTCGGCAGCCTCGCCGTCGTCGCCTCCGCCAGCGCCGCCCTCGGCCGACGCTCCAGAACCAGCGTCAGCGCCCCCGGCCACAATCGCTCCCCCAGCCGCCGCGCCAGCGGCGAAAACACCGCCAGCCGATCCGCCGCCTCAAGGCCCGCCACATGCACGATCAGCGGATTGAACGCGGGCCGCCCTTTTGCCGCATAGATCCCCGCTACCGCCGCCCCGTCGTCGGCACGCGCGCCGAGGCCATACACCGTCTCCGTCGGAAACGCCGCCAGCCCGCCGGCGCGCAACACCCGCGCCGCCGCCGCCACGCCCTCGGCGCCTGCCGCAAGCCGCGCCGTCGCCCGCTCCCCGGCCTCCGCCCTCAGGGCCGCCTCCTGCATCCGTCCTCCCAGGTCCGCGACCGCGGCCGCGTCGTTCCGCTGCGCGGCGCCGCGTCCGGCCCCGGTCGACAGCGCTCCCGCGTCCCGTTACGAGACAGTCAACTTAGCGCCGCCGACCGCGCCCTGCTGTCGCGCCGAAGCTTCGCCGCGGCTATCGTTGCATGTAGACATAGCCGAGCGGCCGGCGCGGGCCAACTCGCCTCGCGCCAAGGCCGCCGCCCCCGGGAGAGATGCCATGACCTACCAAGCCCCCGTCCGCGACCTCGCCTTCTGCCTCGACCACGTGGTGGAGGCCGACCGCCTCGCCGGCACGGAAAAATTCGCCGACGCGACCGCCGAGACCCGCGCAGCGGTCCTGGAAGAGGCCGGCAAGGTCGCCGCCGACGTCCTCGCCCCCCTCAACCGCGCCGGCGACCAGACCCCCGCCCGTCTCGAAAACGGCGTCGTGCGCGCCACGCCCGGCTTCGCCGACGCTTACCAGCAGCTGGCGCAAGGCGGCTGGGTCGGCATCGCGGCGGACGAGGACTCCGGCGGCATGGGCCTGCCCCTCACGCTCGGCACGGCGGTCAACGAGATGTTCGCCGCCGCCAACCTCTCGCTCTCCCTCTGCCCCCTCCTCTCCCAAGGCCAGATCGAGGCGTTGGAGGCGCATGCTTCTCAAGAAATCAAGGACGTCTACCTGCCCAAGCTCACCTCGGGGGCCTGGACCGGCACCATGAACCTGACCGAGCCGCAGGCCGGCTCCGACGTCGGCGCCCTGCGCTCCAAGGCCGAGCCCAACGGCGACGGCTCCTACGCCGTGACGGGCCAGAAGATCTACATCTCCTGGGGCGACCACGACATCGCCGAGAACGTGGTGCACCTCGTCCTCGCCCGCCTCCCCGACGCCCCCGCCGGAACCAAAGGCGTGTCCCTCTTCGTGGTCCCGAAACGTCTCCCGGACGAGACCGGCGAGGCCGGCGTCGCCAATTCCCTCAAGGTCATCAGCCTCGAGCACAAGATGGGCCTGCACGGCTCCCCGACCTGCGTGATGAGCTTCGAGGGCGCCACCGGCTGGCTCGTCGGCCCCGAAGGCGGCGGCATGGCGGCTATGTTCACGATGATGAACAATGCCCGCCTCGGCGTGGGCGTCGAGGGACTCGGCGTCGCCGAAGCCGCCTACCAAAAGGCCCTCCACTACGCGCTCGAACGCGCCCAGGGCCGCACGCCCGACGGTTCGGGCACCATCGTCGGCCATGCCGACGTGCGCCGCATGCTCCTCAAGATGAAGTCGCTGACCGAGGCCGCCCGCGCCATCTGCCTCGACACCGCCGTCAGCCTCGACATGGCCCGCGCCGCGGGCGGGGAGGCCGCCAAGCGCTGGGCCGCCCGCGCCGCCTTCCTCACCCCCATCGCCAAGGCCTTCGGCACCGATGTGGGCAACGAGGTCGCCCATGTCGGCGTCCAGGTGCACGGCGGCATGGGCTTCGTCGAGGAGACCGGCGCCGCCCAATACTGCCGCGACGTCCGCGTCACCGCGATCTACGAGGGCACCAACGGCATCCAGGCCATGGACCTCGTCGGCCGCAAGCTTTCCGACGGCGGCGAAGTCGCCCGCGCCACCATGGCCGAGATCCGCCGCGTCGCCTCCCAGGCCCGCAACTCCGACGACGCCACCCTCTCCCCCCTGGGGGGAGAACTCGAGCAAGCCGCCGCCACCCTCGCCGGCGCCACCGACTGGATGCTCGCCCAGGACGGCTTCAACGACCGCTACGCCGGCTCCGCCGACTATCTGCGCGCCTGGGCCCTCGTCCTCGGCGCCGCCTACCTCCTGAAGGGCGCCCTGGCGGCCGAGGGGCAGGAGGCGGCTCGCCGCTCCGCCCTCGCGGTCTACTATTTCGGCCGAGAGCTTCCCCTCGCCGCCGGCCACGCCCGCGCCTCTGAAGCCGGCGCCACCTCCCTCTACCGCCTCACCGCGCAAGAGCTGGCGGCCTGGACGAACTGACGCCACGACCCGAAAGGACCCTGGAGTGAACGCACCCGCCCAGACCCGCCCGACCCAAGCGCGAACTGGGGTCCGCTTCCCCTGGGCCGAGCCGCCCGAGCCCGGCCAGGCCATCGAGATCGCCGAGGGCGTCCTCTGGGCCCGCATGCCGCTCCCGATGCGGCTCGACCACGTCAACGTCTACCTGCTGGACGACGGGACCGGCTGGACCGTCGTCGACACCGGCTTCCGCGGAAACGACGCCCGCCAGGCCTGGGAAACCCTCATCGACGGTCCGCTCGCCGGCAAACCCGTGACCCGCGTCGTCGTCACCCACCACCATCCCGACCATATCGGCATGGCCGGCTGGTTCATGGCCCGGGAGGCGGAGCTCTGGACCACGCGCACCGCCTACGTCTTCGCGCGCATGCTCCAGCTCGACCACAACGACACGCCGCCCGACGAGAACATCCGCCACTACGTCCGCGCCGGCGCCTCGCCCGAGCAGGTCGAACGCTACCGCACCCAACGCCCCTTCAACTTTTCGAGGGCCGTCCACACCCTCCCCCTCGGTTTCCGCCGCATCGCCGAAGGCGAGACGATCACGATGGCCGGCCGTCGCTGGACCGTCCGCATGGGCCACGGCCACGCGCCGGAACACGCGACGTTCTGGAGCGAGGACGACGCCCTGGTCCTCGCCGGCGATCAGATCATCCCAGGCATCTCCTCCAATCTCAGCGTTCACGCGACCGAGCCCGACGCCGACCCCGTCGGCGAATGGCTCGCCTCCTGCGAGGCGCTCAAGGCCCATGCCCGCGAAGATCATCTCGGGCTGCCCGGCCACAAGCTCCCCTTCACCGGGCTGCCCACGCGCCTCGATCAGCTGATCGACAACCATCACGGCGCCCTTGGCCGCCTCAGAAAATACCTGCGCGAGCACGGCCCCCGCACCGCCGCCGAATGCTTCCTCCCGGTCTTCGGCCGAGAGATCGAGCCGGCCGTCTTCGGCCTCGCGCTGTTCGAATCGGTCGGCCACCTGAACCACTTGCTGCACATCGGCGAAGCGGAGCGCAGCCTCGACGCCGCCGGCGCCTGGCGTTTTCGCCTGCTCTAGGCCAAGCCCGCCCTCGGGCCGCACGGCGAAAGCCCGGGAACCTCCGGCCCCTCAACGCCTTGTTTACGACACGCCCGGGGCTCAGGTGAGAGATGCGCCCCGCCTCCGGGCGCGCCGGAAACCTCGACAAGGAGAACAGCGATGCACATGTCCCGCCTGTCAGTCGCCGCAGCAGCCCTCGCGCTGCTGGCGTCCCCTTCCCTGGCCCAGTCGGGCGAGGCCCGGGTGGAGGTCGGGGAGCTGCGCTGCGAGCTGACCGACCGCACCAACCTGGTGCTCGTCTCCCGCACCACGTTCGCCTGCGCCTTCAACCGCAACGCTCAGCCGACCGAGGCCTACACCGCCGAGGTCACCGCCGTCGGCATCGATCTGGAAATGAAGTCGTCCGAGGTGATCCGCTGGCTCGTCCTCGCCCCCACCAACGCCAAGGACGACGCGGGCATCCTCGAAGGCGACTACGGCGGCGTCTCGGCCTCCGCCTCCCTGGGCGTGGGCGTCGGGGCCAATGCGCTGGTCGGCGGTTTCGACAAATCCATCGCGCTCAACCCCCTCTCCGTCTCCGGCTCCGAAGGCATCGGGGCCGCCCTCGGCGTCGAAGGCATGGCGCTGACTCTCGCCGATTGATCCGGCGGGGCCGCGGCGGCGGCCGCGCGTCCGCCCGCCGCGGTCCAAAGACCTGGTTGCGCCCGTCCCCGCGCCGTGCGCACCTCGACGCTTGAAACCCGGGGCCGCGCCGCGCCTCGATGCATAGGGAGCCATCCGCATGACCGATGACAAGACCAACCCTGAAGCCGCCCCCCATGAGCACGGCAAGATGGACATCTCGGACCACGAGCGCACCTTCGAAGGGTTCATGCGCCTCGGCTCCATCGGCGCCACCGTGGCGATCCTGGCGTTGATCTTCGTGGCGCTGGTCAACTCTTGACCGGCAGCGTCGCGCGGCCGGTCGCGCCGCGCCTCGGCTGCGTCGCAGCTCGCTTGGTGCGTCGGCGAGGCCGCGTCAGCGCATCGCTCTGAGATTGCGCCGCGCCTGCGCCGCCTCGGCCGAGCGTCCGTTCTCCCGATAGAACTTGAGAGCCTGCCGCCGGACCGCCTCCGTGGCCCGCAGGTATTCCTGCTTGGCGACGCGCCCCTGACCGGGGCCCTGCTCTCGGGACAGGCGCAGCAGCATCCGCTGGCGCTCTGAGCTTTCGGGATGGGTGGCCAGAAACCCGCCGCGATCCCCGTAAAGATCCCGAAGGACCCTGAAGGACCGCGCGCCGGCGGCCGCGTTGTACCCGGCGGCGGAGAGATACTGGAACCCGACCCGGTCGGCATCCTCTTCCTGCTCGCGGGTGAAGCCGGCCACGGCTGCCTGCGACCCCAGCCCGACCAAGGATCCGGTCACCTGACCCGGCAGTCCCGCCACCGCGCCGCCGATCGATGCCAAAGCGCCCAGCAGCCCGACGGTCTGCCGTTGCTCCCTCCCGGCGGTGACATGGCCGCGGTCGATATGCGCCGCCTCATGGGCCAGAACCATGGCGAACTGCGCCTCGTTCTCCATGGCCGCCAGAAGCCCGGCATTGATGAAGACATAGCCGCCTCCGGTGGTGAAGGCGTTCACCGTTGGATCGTTGACGACGAAAGTGCGCAAAGGCGGCGCGCCGCGCGGGCGCTGGCGCGCGATGCGCCGCTCCACAGTGTCGATGTAGCGGTTCAGGCGCGCATCCTGGTTGATCAGGTCCCTGCGCCGCAGCTCCTGCAGCACCTGCCGGCTTTGGGTGACCTCCGTCCGCCGATCAGACCCCGTCGCCGGCCCCGCGTTCTGCGGGGTGGCGCAGCCGGCCAGAAGGCAGCCGGCCAACGCCGCGGCGATCAGCTTCCTGATGACGCCCATCTCCGTCTCCCGTCCGTCAGCCTCGGCTCGCCTGCGATCCTAGGAACCGGCGCCGGACGAAACAACGGCGAAGCCGCCACGCTTTCGCCGCGAAAGCCCGCCGGCCCTCGCAACTAAAAGGCCCACGGCCGAACGGAGGCCGCACGCGTTTTCGGGAACGTCTCGCCCTGCTCAGCGGACAGGATCACGCTTCATCGCGGCGGGCCGTCAGAGCCCTCCTAAGACCCCAGGGGCGCGCCGCCGCTCAAAGACCTTCGCGCTGAGCCTTCTTGCGCGCGAGCTTGCGGGCGCGGCGGATCGCCTCAGCCTTCTCGCGGGCGCGCTTGACAGAAGGCTTTTCGTAGTGCTGCCGGAGCTTCATCTCCCGGAACACGCCTTCGCGCTGCATCTTCTTCTTCAGCGCTCGAAGCGCCTGATCGACATTGTTGTCGCGGACCATCACCTGCACGGACGTCACCACCTTTCGTTGCTCGCAGGTCGCGGGAGTTGGGCGTATAACAAGGGGCCTTCGGGCTGTCCACCGCCCCGCGCCGCCGTTCCGCCCGCGGCCCCCGACCCTCGCCCCCTTCGCTCAGGAGCGCCCGCCATGACCGACGTCGATCCCGCCGTCCCCTCGGATCCCCTCGCGGAGGCCGAGGAGAAGATCCTCGCCGCAGCGCCCATCCACGTCACCTTCGACGGCTGGACCCGCGCCGCGCTCGAAGCCGCCTGCCGCGACGCCGGCGTCGATCAAGCCATGATCAAGGCCTGCTTCCCGCGCGGCGGCGTCGACGCGGCCCTCGCCTTCCACCGCCGCGGCGACAGGCTGATGGCGGAGGCCTTCGCGGCCGAGGCCCATGGCGGCTGGGGCTTCACCCAAAAAGTCACCCGCGCCGTGCGCCTGCGCCTCGAAGTCGTCTCAGACGCGCGGGAGGCCGTGCGCCGCGGCGCCGCGCTCCTCTCGCTGCCGATCTACGCGCCCGATGCGGCCCGCGCCGTCTGGGGCACCGCCGACGCCATCTGGACCGCCGTCGGCGATGCGTCCGAGGACGGCAATTGGTACACCAAGCGCGCCACCCTGTCGGGCGTCTACTCCGCCACGGCGCTCTACTGGCTGGGCGATGAGACGCCCGGCGCGTCCGCGACCTGGGAGTTTCTGGACCGCCGCATCAGCGACGTCATGAGGATCGAAAGCACGAAGGCCGCGCTGCGCCGCAACCCCCTCGGCCGGCTCGCCCTGGGCATGCAGGACGGGTTGATGAAGCTGGTCAAGCCGCCCCGCGCCGCCCGCCGTCCGGACGCGGCCGCCTCGCCCGCCGGCCACTGACCTCGGACCGGGCCCGAGGGCGCGCGGCGGGTCGCC
>JBCCPD010000196.1:0-7002 GCA_039025075.1 Pseudomonadota bacterium
CGGAAAGCCCCGGCGCCGGCGCTTCCTCCAGCACTTTCTGGCGTCGCCGCTGGACCGAACAATCCCGCTCGCCCAGCGTCAGAACCGTGCCGTGGGCGTCGGCGAGCACCTGCACCTCCACGTGCCGCGCGTCATCCAGAGCCCGCTCCAGGATCAGAGCGTCGTCGCCGAAGGCGGCCCGCGCCTCGCCGCGGGCCAGCGCCAGCGCCTCGGGCAGTGCCGCCAGATCGTCCACCCGGCGCATGCCGCGCCCGCCGCCGCCCGCCGCCGCCTTGACCATCAAGGGCAGGCCGAGGTCTGGCGCCGCGGCGATCAGCGCCGCATCGTCGGCCTGAGGGTCGTTCACCCCCGGCAGGACCGGCACGCCGGCCTGCTCTGCCAAAGCGCGGGCGGCGGCCTTGTCGCCCATCAACGCGATCGCCTCGGGCGACGGGCCGACGAAGACCAGACCTCGGTCCGCGACGGCCCGCGCGAAGGCCGCGTTCTCGCTCAAAAAACCGTAGCCGGGATGGATGGCTTCGGCCCCCGTCGCCTCCGCCGCCGCGAGAATTCGCTCGGGGTCCAGATAGCTCTCGGCCGGCGCCGCGGGCCCGATCCGCACCGCCTCGTCGGCGAGCGCGACATGGGGCGCGTCGGCATCGGCGTCGGAAAACACCGCGACCGTCCGCAGCCCCTCGGCCCGCGCGGCGCCCAGGATGCGGCAGGCGATCTCGCCCCGATTGGCGACCAGAAGGGAGCCGAAGGGCCGCATCCTCACATCCTCGCCACGCCGAAGCTGTTGGGGCGGAGCGTCCGCGACCGCGCCTCCGCCACCGTTTCCAGGCAGAAGGCCAGCACCCGGCGGCTGTCGCGCGGGTCGATCACCCCGTGGTCCAGCACCCGGCCGGAGGTGGCGAAGGCGTCCGCCTGCGCCTCGAAATGGTTCTTTATGGCGGCCTCCTGCGCCGCCAGGGCCACCTCGTCCACCTCCCGCCCGGCCCGCTTCGCGCCGGCGCGAGCGACCATCGACATCGTCCCGGCGGCCTGGGCTCCGCCCATCACCCCGGTGCGGGCGTTGGGCCAGGCGAAGAGGAAGTCGGGCTCGTAGGCCCAGCCGCACATGCCGTAGTTCCCCGCCCCGTAGCTCGCCCCGACATGCAGCGCGATCTTGGGGACGCGCAGGTTGGCCACCGCCTGGATCATCTTGGCGCCGTGCTTGATCATGCCCGCGCGCTCGCTCTGTGCGCCGACGATGTAGCCGGTGGTGTTGTGCAGGAAGACCACCGGCAGGTCGGTCTGATCGCAGATCTGCAGGAAATGCGCCGCCTTCTGCGCCCCGGCCGGGTCGATCGGCCCGTTGTTGGCCAGCATCCCCACGGGTTGGCCATGGATCGAGGCGCGCGCGCAGACGGTCGAGACGCCGAAACGCGGCTGGAAATCCTCGAAATCCGAGCCGTCGACGAGCCGCGCGACCACCTCCCGCGCCTCATAGGGCGTGGCGGGATCCATCGGAACCACGCCGGCGAGGGTCTCGGGCGCATGCAGCGGCTCGTCGAAAACCGGCGGCGGCGGGGCGGGCATGCCTCGGTTCCACCCCAGCCGAGCCACGCAGTCTCGCGCGATCTCGAGGGCATGCGCGTCGTCTTCGGCCAGATGCTCCACCAGGCCGGAGACCTCGGCATGCATCTCCGCCCCGCCCACGGCGCGGTCGTCGGACTGTTCGCCCGTCGCCGCGGCGACGAGCGCGGCCCCGGCGAGCGCCGCCATGCCGTTGCCGCGCACGCCGACCACCACGTCGGAAAGGCCGGGCATGTAGGCCCCGCCGGCGGTGGAGGGGCCGTGCAGGACCGAGATCACCGGCAGGCCCTGGGCGCTGAGCTGGGCGAGATTGCGGAAGAGGGCCCCGCCCTCGGACCAACCCTCCACCTGGTATTCCATCAGATTGGCGCCGGCGCTTTCGACCAGGTGGATGAGGGGCAGCTTCTGGCGCTTGGCGATCTCCTGGATCCGCAGGACCACGGGCAGGGTCTTCGGCCCGAAGGCGCCGGCCTTGATGCCGCTGTCGTCCACCCAGATCAGGCAGCGGGCGCCCGAAACGAAGCCGATCCCGACGAGGATCGAGGCGCCGGGCACGGTTTTTTCCGGCGGACCGTCGATGCCGTAGCCCGCCAACGAGTGCAGCCTCAGGAACGGCAGGCCCGCATCGAGCAGGCGGCCGAGCCGTTCGCGCGGCGTGAGCTGCCCGCGCGCCTCGAAACGGGGGCGTCTTTTCTCGGATTCAGCCTCGGCGCGGGCCTCCAGAGCGCGCAGCTGCGCGATTTTTTCGAGCATTCCAGAGCGGTTCTCGACGAATTCCGCGCCGGTCTCGTCGATGCGGGAGCGCCAGACGGTCACGAAACGGCTCCTCGGCGGGCCGTTTTCGGCCCGGCGTGGCGCTGTTCCGACGTCGAAACCGCCCTTGAAAGGCTCGTTTTCATGGCGCCAGATGCTCCGGAAGCGCGATTTTCAAGCCGAGAAGGCGCTGCGCATAGGCCTTTCCTTGGGCGTCCCAGCGCAGGGACGCCATGCCGCCGCCGCCCAGCGCGCCGTGCAGCAGCAGGTTCAGGCCGTCAATCCCGGGCATCGGGAAGCGCTCGACGGGCCCGAAGGCGAGCCCATCGAAGCGTTCGGCGACGGTTTCGGGCGTCAAGGCGGCCCAGATCCAGGGCAGAAAGGCCGGATCGCGGGCCAGAACGCCGATGTTCGCGGCGTCTCCCTTGTCGCCGGAGCGGGCCCGGGCGAGCGACTCCAGCGGAACTGCGGTCATCGGACCGTCCTCTGACGGCGGCGAAGGGGCCGCGTGAGGGGCCGGCAGGGGCTCCAGCGGCGGCGGGATCGGCGCGGAATAGGGGACGGGAACGCCGTCGAGGGCGACCGTGACGGGGACCTCGGACGCGTCGGCGAGGAAGGAGAAGAGGCGGACGACGGGCGACGGTCTCGGCCGCCCCCCGGCGCCGAAAAGAGTCAGGCCCGGCGGCGTGGCGAGGGCGAGGCCGATGGTCTCTCGCAGGAACACGCCGACCGGCTTGGGGTCGTCGTGCCGGGCGGCGAGGGCCAGCGTGCACTCGCCCGAAAGTCCGTCGCCGCCGTGGATCTGGATCGAGACCTCCGCGAAATCGGGCTGGTTTCCGAGGGCCGCGCGGGTGCGCGCCAGGGCGGCGTCGGCGAAGGCCTGCGCCTTGGCGCGGGCGGCCCGCCCTTCGAAGCCGAAGACCTGGCCCGCGCGCCATCCTTCCGAGTAGGTTGCGGAAATCTTCAAGCGCCCCGAGGGACTTCGGCCTTTCGCGCCCTCCACCCGCACCCGGTCCGGGCCCGCTTGCGTCAGCCGCGCTTCGGAGAAATCCGCCGTGACGTCCGGCAGAAGATACGCGCGCGGATCGCCGATCTCGTAGACCAGCTGCTCGCCGACCGTGGCGGGCGTGACGAGGCCGGTCGTGTCCTCGGGCTTGAAGATCTCCACGGCCCCGTCGGGGGCGATCTCCGCCACCGGATAGCCGATGCGGGAGAGGTCTCCGGCCTGCTCCCAGTCGGTGAAATTGCCGCCGGCGGCCTGGGGGCCGCATTCGATCAGGTGCCCGGCGAGGGAGCCGGCGGCGAGCAGGTCGAGATCCTCGGCCCGCCAGCCATGGGCGTGGAGGCACGGGCCCAGGACCAGCGCGCTGTCGGCGCAGCGGCCGGCGATGACGATGTCCGCCCCGGCGTCGAGCGTGGCGGCGATGGGAAAGGCGCCGAGATAGGCGTTGATCGAGGCGACGGCGCTCGGATCGGGGAAGGGCGCGCCTGAGCCCAGGTCGCGCGCCGCCGCGAACTCCGCCGCGCGGGCGGTCAGATCGTCGCCTTCGACCGTGGCGACCTTCAAGACAAGGCCCTGATCGGAAATGACTTTCCGCAGCGCCTGGGCGCAGGCGGCGGGGTTCAGCCCGCCGGCGTTCGACACCACGCGCACGCCCCGCTCGGCGATCGCGCGCAGGTTCGGGGCCATCGCGGCCGAGACGAAGTCGGGCGCCCAGCCCGCCGACGGGTCCTTGGCGCGGGCGCGCGCCATGATCGAGAGGGTGACCTCGGCCAGGTAGTCGTGGGCCAGGAAATCCAGCCCCTCGACCGTCAGCAGCTGGGCGACGGCGTGGCTCGCCTCGCCCCAGAAGCCGCAGGCGCCGCCGATGCGGATGGCGTTTCCGGCCATGGGCCGCCGCTCCTCCCGTCTCCTCCCAAGGGCGGGTCCGGGGCGTGCTCCCCCGGTTCCCCGGCGGCGAGAGTGCCGCGGACGGAACCGCGGCGCCAGGGGCCGCGGGGCGCGAAGGCCATGAAAACCCGCCTTAGCGCTTGGCGCGGGCGGCGAGGCCGCTATCGTGCCCCTTCGCCAGAGGCGGCGCGCTCCAGACGCCGCGGCCAAGACCAGACCGGAGGAGATCGCCCGCATGAGCCAGGGACCCGAAGCCGAGTTCAGGGAGCGCCTCGCCGCAGGCCGCTTCATGCTTCAGCGCAGCGCCGCGACGGGCGCCTTCATGTTCCCGCCGCGCACCGCCGCCCCCGGAAGCGGCGCGCGCGATCTGGAATGGGTCGAGGCCAGCGGCGAGGGCACGGTCTATTCGACCACCGTCACCCGCCGCCGTCCCCAACAGGGCGGACCTCTCAACATCGCCATCATCGAGACGGCCGAAGGGCCGCGGATGATGAGCCGGGTGGAGGAGATCGATCCCGAGGCGGTGGCCATCGGCATGAAGGTCCGCGCCCGCATTCAGGAGGTGCAGGGAGAGCTCGCGGTGGTCTGGACCCCGGCGGAGGGCGCGGCATGAGCCTGAGGGGAAAGACCGCCTGCGTGGGCCTGGCCACCTTCGGGACGGGCGACCGCCCCGGCTGGACGCCGACGGAGATGATGGGCGAGGCCGTGCACTTGGCGCTGGCCGACGCCGGGATCGAACTCTCAGAGGTCGACGGGGTCTTCGCCGCCACCGCGGTGCACGCCATGCCGCAGATGACCTTGGCGGAGCATCTGGGCATCCGGCCCAAGTATTCGAGCGGGTCGAACACCGGCGGCTCCAGCTTCATGGCGCATGCGCTCGACGCGGCGATGGCGCTGGAGGCGGGGGTCATCGACGTGGCGGTGATCGCCTACGGCTCCGCTCAGCGGTCGGGCGGCGGGTTCAAGTCGGTGTCGGAGCCGATGCCGTTCGAGGCGCAGTTCGAACCGCGAAACCCGATCACTGCCTACGCGCTCGCCACGGCCCGCTACATGCACGAGTTCGGCTGCGACCGAACGCCCTTCGCGGAAGTGGCGGTCTCGGCGCGGAAGTGGGCGGAAAAGAACCCCGAGGCGTTCTCTCGCGAGCCGCTGACGGTGGACGAGGTGCTGAGCTCGCGCATGATCTCCGACCCGCTCGGAAAACTGGATTGCTGCCTGGTGACGGACGGGGCGGCGGCGATGGTGATGGTCCGGGCGGACCGGGCGAAGGATGCTCCGAAGCCGGCGGTCTACCTGCTGGGCGCGGCGATGGAGCATCACCACCGCATGATCTCCTGCGCGCCGGACCTGACCACGACCTCCGCCAAGGAGAGCGGGGCGCGGGCGTTCGAGATGGCGGGCTACGGCCCCAAGGACATGGACACGGTCCAGCTTTACGATCCGTTCACCGTGGTGCCGATCCTGTTCCTCGAAGACCTCGGCTACTGCGCCAAAGGCGAGGGCCACGCCTTCATCGGCGAGGGCCGGATCGCGCCGGGCGGCGAGCTGGCGGTGAACACCAACGGCGGCGGTCTGAGCTGCGTGCATCCGGGCATGTACGGCATGTTCGTGATGAACGAGGCCATCCGCCAGGCCCGCGGCGACGCGCCGGGGCAGCAGATCGAGGGCGCCAAGCTGAGCCTCGCCCATGGCAACGGCGGGGTTCTGAGCAGCGAGACCACGACGATCTGGGGGACGGCGGAGACGCTTTAGCCCCGGGGGAGGCGCGCGTCCACGGGGCGCGCGTCTCCTTTTCGAGGCCGGCACGCCGCCGGCCTTGGCCGGAAGTCGACCGATGCGCGCGCGGGGCGTCGTCGCGGAGGGTCGTCTTCAAGCCCGTCTCGGCCGCGCATCGGGGCTCGCCGTCCGAGGGCTGCGAAGGCGGGCGAGCGGATGGTCCTCGCTGCCGGTCCGGGAGGCCGCGGAAGGATTGTCGCGGATGCGGCGGGAGGCGCCGGGCGCCGGGGAGCGACGTCTCCGTCCCGCCTCCATTCATTGAAATGAAGGGTTTTCGCCGTTGTCTGCCGGCATGTCGCGCCTGCCTGGGCGCGGAGCCTTGGGGGGACGACATGTGCATTGGATCTAGGGGCCGGGCCGCGGCGGCGCTGGCCTTCGCCCTGGCGCTCGGGAGCGTCGGCGGCGCTCAGGCGATCACCATCAACCATGGGGCGGTGAACTGCTTCGACTGCACCGTCGCCTCCAACGGAACGCCGCGCCTGACGGCGGGGGAGCGGTTTTCGGTATCGAATACGGGCTTTCTGGACGGCCGAGGCGATCCCTTCGACGTGCTGTTCGAAGTGCTCGCCGTCGGCGCGGCGCCGGGGCTTTCGGACCCGCAGGTGGGGGCCTTCAACCTCGTGGGGTTGAACCGGTTCGTGCACTACCGGGTGACGACCATCGAGGCCGGCTCCGCCTCGGCCGAGGCGCCGGACGGGCGGCGGATCACGGTGCAGGGGCTCGACACGATCAGCATTCTCGACGTGGACAGCAACGAGGGTCAGGATTTTTCCGACGTGGCGGGCGCGACGCTGCCCATCGCCTGGATGGGCGAGGCGTTGGAGGAAGGCGGCTTCGAAGGACTGCCGGGCGCGCCGACGGCCGGCTTCAGCTATGCCAGGCTCGCCCGCGACGCCTCGGGGAGCGCCGGCGACTGGCGGGACGAGGACAACCGCGCGAACGACCCGATGCACACGGTCAGCTTCCTGGCGGGGGGCGGCCTGTCGCAGTTCGAGTTCATCTGGGGCGCGACCTCGCCCGGCGAC
>JBCCPD010000197.1:0-6998 GCA_039025075.1 Pseudomonadota bacterium
CCCCTCGCCATGGCCGGACTCGCCGCGATGGCCGTGGCCTACATCCTCAGCCAGTTCTTCCGATCCTTCCTGGCCGTCATCGCGCCCACCCTGACGGCGGAGCTCGGCGCGGGCGCCGCGGCGCTCGGCACGGCCTCGGGCGCCTGGTTCCTCGCCTTCGCCGCCATGCAGATCCCCGTGGGCCTGGCGCTCGACCGCATCGGCCCGCGTCGCACGGCCTCCGTCGTCTTCGGCCTCGGCGCGGGCGGAGGCGCCGCGCTCTTCGCCGCCGCCCAGGGCGAGGCGCAGATCATCGCCGCCATGGCCGTGATCGGCGCCGGCTGCGCGCCGGCCATGGTGGCGAGCCTCTACATCTTCGCCCGCGCCTTCGACCCGGCGCGCTTCGCCTTCCTCACCTCCACGCTGGTCGGCGTCGGCACCGCCGTGGGCAACCTGGGGGCCGCCGCCCCCCTCGCTTGGGCGGCCGAAGCCTATGGCTGGCGCGCCGCCATGGCCGGCCTCTGCGCCGCGGCGCTGGCGGTCGCCGGGCTCGCATACGCCCTCCTGCGCGACCCGCCCCGCGCCGACGGCGGCGACGGCGACGCCGGCCTGCGGGAGCTCGCCTCGATCCTCCGCCTGCCCGGCCTTTGGCCCATCCTCGCCCTCGCCTTCGCCACCTACATGGCCCCGGCGGGCATCCGAGGCCTCTGGGCCGGTCCCTGGTTCGCCGAGGTCCATGGCCTCGGCCTCGGCCCCATCGGCGACCTGACCACCTTGATGGCCCTCGGCATGGCCGCCGGGGCCTTCGCCTACGGGCCTCTGGACCGCTGGCTCAACACCCGCAAATGGGTCAATGCGACAGGCAACGCCCTCACCGCCGCCTGCTGCGCCGCGTTCGCGTTGCTGCCCGCCGTCGGCGTCGCGACCGGCGCCGCCTTCTTCGTCGCCATCGGCGCCCTGGGCATGAGCTACGGCGTCGTAATGGCCCATGGCCGCGCGCTTCTGCTCCCGCACTTGGTGGGCCGAGGCGTCACCCTCCTCACCTTCGTCTCAATGAGCGGGGTCGGCGTCGGCCAAGCGGTCACCGGCCGTCTCGCCGACCGGTTCGTCGCTGATGATCCCGCCCAGGGCTTCACCGCGGTCTTCGCCTTCTACGCCGCGGCCCTGGCTCTGGCGACGCTGGTCTACCTGACCTCCCGCGACGCCCCGCCTTTGGCCGAGGCGCGGTCGGCAACGAGTCACCCCGGCGCGAAAGGCTCGCAATGATCGTGGATCATCCGCTCGATCTCTCCCAAGGCGGCGGCGCCGAAGCGCATCTGCGCGGCTCGGCCGGCGGGGTCGGGGTCGTCGACCTCGCCAATGATCAAGATGTTTTCGTCGTTCACCGCGTTGGCCGGGCCGGTGTAGTTGAAGCTGCCGGTGACCACGACCTCCCCGTCGATGACCATCAGCTTGTGGTGCACCTTGCGGATGCCGGACCCGCGCCGCTTGGGCAGATGCAGCTCCACCCCCGCCGCGTGCAGCCCCTTCGTCGCCGCCCAGGTCTGGTTCGCCTGCTTGCCGTCCAGCACCCCGCGCACCTTCACCCCCCGCGCCGCCGTCGCGATCATCTGGTCGTCGATGCCCGAGCTCTGGGCGAAGGTGAAGATCGCGAAATCCACGCGGCTCCGCGCCTTCGCCATCAGCTTCATGATCTCCATCTCAGGCGCATGCTCCGGCGCGAAGAGCGGCTTCACGCGCAGCCCCCCGACTCTCGGCTCCTTCGGCGCCGGGCCGTGCGCGTCCGACCAGCGTCCGAAGACGCCGCGGCTGATCTCCAGGAACTCGCGCCGGTATTCCTGCGCCGTCTCCCGCTCCTCGATCACCACCACGTGGTTGAGATTCTGCGTCACCCCCGTCGTGGTGAAATTGGTCGAGCCGGTCAGCACCGCCTCCCCGTCCCGCACGATGAACTTCTGGTGGAAGATGTGAGGGTTGAAATCGGCCTTCACGTCGATGGCCTCGCGCAGCATGTCGTTGGCGAGCATCCGGTTGATGTGCCGCGAGCCCTGGGCCCCGGCCGCCGGAGCGCGCGCCTCGCGCAGGTAGTCGGCCTCCAGCACCACGTCCATCAGGCGCACGCCGCGGCGCTTGGCGCGCAAGATCGCCTTGGCGATGGGCGGGTGGTCGATCTCCTGCACCGCGACGCGCAGCTCCCGCTCGGCGCCGTCGATGAAGTCGATGATGGCGGCTTCCAGGTCGTCCGGCGCGCCGACCGTATCGGGGCCCAGATGCAGCGTGACGCCTTCATGGCGGATGGGCATGGGCGGCCTCCCGGCGCTGCCGCGGCCGGCCCTGCTGAGGCGCGCGCGGCATGATCGACATCGTCGTCCTGTTCGTCGCCTATCTGCTGTCGCAGTTCTACAGGTCTTTTCTGGCGGTCCTGACCCCGGCCCTGCAGGCGGAGCTGGGCGTCACCCCCTCGGACCTCTCCTGGGCCGTGGGCGTCTGGTTCCTCGCCTTCGCGGTCACGCAGGTTCCCGTCGGCGTGCTGCTGGACCGGATCGGGCCCCGCCGGACGCTGGGCTATGCCCTAATGATCGGCGGCGGGGGCGGCGCGTTCCTCTTCTCGATCGCCGAAGGACCCTGGGGCCTGATCGCCGGCATGGCCATGCTCGGGTCGGGCTGCGCGCCGATGCTGACCTCAGGCATGTTCCTCTTCGCCCGCCGCTTCAGCCCGGCGCGCTTCGCCACGCTGACCGGGCTGATGATCGGCATCGGGTCCTTGGGCAACGTCGCTTCCGCCGCCCCCTTCGCCTACGCGGCCGAAGCCTTCGGCTGGCGCGCCAGCATGGCGAGCCTCGGGGGCTGCGCCGTGGTCCTCGCCTTCGCCCTCCTGATGCTGATCCGAGACCCGCGCCGCGTCGCCCAAGCCCCCGGCTCCGCCGGCCTCGGAGGGTTCGTGGAGCTTCTGAGGATGCCCGTCATCTGGCCCCTGCTGCCGGTCGCGCTCGCCAACTACGCCGTCTCCGCCGGCATCCGAGGCCTCTGGGCCGGACCGTATCTGGCCGACGTTCACGGCTTCGACGCGCTGGCCATCGGCGTCGCGACCGCCTGGATGGCGCTCGCCATGGCCGCCGGCAATTTCGTCTATGGCCCCCTCGACCGGCTGCTAGGCACGCGCAAGTGGGTGATCCTTGTCGGCAACGCGGGCGGCGCCGCCTGCACGGCGGCGCTGGCCCTGGCCTCTCCGGGGCCCGTCGCGGCCGTGGCGCTGCTGGCGGGGCTGGGGTTCCTGGGCTCCTCCTACGCCGTGCTCAGCGCGCATTTCCGCGCCTTCGTGCCGGAGCGGCTGACCGGCCGAGGCGTGACGCTCAGCAACGTCTTCGGCATCGGAGGCGTGGGCCTCGGCCAATTCGCCTCCGGCGCCCTCTTCGACGCCGCCGGCGCCGGCGCCCCGGGCCACGACGCCGTTTTTCTGTGGTACTCGGGAACCCTGGCGGCCGCGCTCGTCATCTACCTGTTCAGCCGCGACGCAAAGCCGTGAGAGGCTCGACGGCCCAGGTCCCCCCCGGACGCGCGCGACGGCGGCGCGGCGCCGTCGCCGGAACGCTCCGACCGCAGCGCGCGGGCGCTCCGCCCGACCTCGGCGGCGGCGCTCAGGCGGCCCGGTCCGGCCGCCCCCGATCCGCCCCGGCCGCCTCGCCGGACAGGCGCCGCACCGTCGCCAAAAGGCTCTGCGCCTGCTCCTCGAGCGCCCGCGCCAATCCCGACGCATCCCCCGCCACCTGGTGATTGCGCGACGTCAGACCGTCGATGTCGGCGACCGAGGCGGAAATGTCGGCGATGCCCGCCGACTGCTCCCGCCCTGCCTCGTCGATCTGAGAGATCCGCTCAGCCGCCGCCGCCACCGCGCCGGAGATCTCAGACAGCGCCTCGCCGGTCTGCCCCACCAGACGCACCCCGTCGCCGACGCTGGCGCCGCTGCGCTCGATGAGACGGGTGATGTCCTTCGCCGCGTCGCCGGACCGCTGGGCGAGCGTGCGCACCTCCGCCGCGACGACCGCGAAGCCCTTGCCCGCATCGCCCGCGCGCGCCGCCTCCACCGCCGCGTTCAACGCCAGCAGGTTGGTCTGGAAAGCGATGGACTCGATCACCGAGATGATCTCCGTCACGTTGCGGGAGCTCTGCTCGATCCGCCCCATGGCCTCCACCGCCTCTTCGGCGATGCCGGCCCCGCGCGAGGCGTTCTCGGCCGCGTCCTCCGCCGCGACGCGCGCCGACTGGGCGTTGGCGGTCGACCCCGCGATGTTGGCCTGCAAGCGCTCCATCGCCTCGCGCGCCCGCGTCAGCGCATCGGCCTGCGTCTCCGCCCGCTCCGCCAGATCGTCCGAGACCGCCGCCAGCCGCCCGCCCGTGTCCGAGATCGCCGCGGAGCTTCCGCGCAGGCCCGACGCCACCTCCGCCAGATCGCGCAGCGTTCGGTTCAACGCCAGGCGCAGGGGCTCGAACTCCGATGACATCGGCGTGTCGATGACGCCCGAGAAATCTCCGTCCGCCATCGCCGCCACGCTTCGGGTGATGCGCTCGACCCCCAGGATCTGCGCGCTGACGTCGGTGGCGTTCTTGACCACGCCGATCTGCTCGCCCGCGCGGTTGCGCACCGGCGCGTAGACCGCGTTGATCCAGACCGGCTCGCCGGCCTTGGTCGCCCGCCGGTAGGTGCCGGGCCGCGGCTCGCCGCGCGACAGCGCTTCCCAAAACCGCCGATACTCCTCCGTCTGATCCTCGCCCGACGGCATGAAGATGCGGTGATGGCGCCCGACGATTTCCTCCAGCCGGTAGCCCATCGCCTGGAGGAAGTTGTCGTTGGCATGGCGGATGACGCCCGCGTTGTCGAACTCGATCACCGCTTGGTTGGAGCTGATCGCGTCGAGCCGCTCCTGCGCGTCGATCGCGGCCTGACGCCGCTCCGTCACGTCGATGAGGATGCCCAGAGCCCGGTCCAGCCGACCGCCCTCGCCGATCATCGGCGTCCAGGTGACCGCCGCCCAGATCGGCCGGCCCGTCAGCGTCGTCCAAGCGCTTTCGGCGGACGCGGCCTGCCCGTCGAGCGCGCGGCGCAGCGCTTCCCGCGCCGACGCGCCGTCGCCTTCGGCCTGCGCCAGATCGGCGATGCCGCGGCCGACCAAGTCGCCCGGGTCGCATTGGAAAAGCGCGCCCGCCCGGGCGTTGGCTTCGTCGATCACGCCGGCCGCGCTCACCCACAGCAGGGCGTGCACCTCGTCCAGACCGGCCATCAGGCCTCGGCGGTCGCGCCCATCGCCCCCTGAACGCCTCGCTCTTCCGAACATGCCTCGATCGCTCCGTCCGTCTCGTGGTCGGCGCGATCTAGAGCCTCATGGTTAAGCGCGGGTGAAACGACCGCGTCAGGCGGCCTCGCGCGCCTCCGCGTCGGCGATCTGAACGATGTCGCGCATGATCCGCGTCAACTCGAAATCCTTTGGCGTGTAGACCCGCGCCACGCCGTAGCCCTTGAGCGCCTCGGCGTCCGCGTCGGGGATGATCCCGCCCACGACCACCGGCACGTCGTCCAGACCCTCGGCCCGCATCCGCTCCATCACCTCCTTGACCAACGGAAGGTGAGAGCCGGAGAGGATCGAGAGCCCCACCACGTGCACCGACTCCTCCAGCGCCGCGTTGACGATCTGCGCCGGGGTCAGGCGAATGCCCTCGTAGACGACCTCCATCCCGCAATCCCTCGCCCGCACGGCGATCTGTTCGGCCCCGTTGGAATGGCCGTCGAGCCCCGGCTTGCCCACCAGGAACTTCAGCCGCCGGCCGAGCCGGGCCGACACGGCCTCCACCGATTCCCGAACGTCGTCGAGCCCGTCCAGGTTCTCGGCCGCCGCCTTGCCCACGCCCGTCGGGGCCCGGTACTCGCCGAAGATCTCGCGCATGGACGCGCCCCACTCGCCCGTGGTCACGCCGGCCTTCGCCGCGGCGATGCTGGGCGGCATGATGTTCCCGCCTTCCCGCGCCGCCGCCTTCAGCGCGACGATCGCCGCCTGCGCCGCGTCTTCGTCGCGCGCCTCGCGCCAAGCCTTCAGCCGGCCGATCTGCTCTTCCTCGACGGCCGGATCCACCACCAGGATCCCGTCGTCCCCCGCGGTCAGCGGAGAGGACTCGGTCTCCAGATACTTGTTCACGCCGACGACCACCGTATCCCCGGTCTCGATGCCGGAGATGCGGGCCGAGTTGCTCTCGACCAGCTGCGCCTTCATCCAGTCGATGGCCCGAACCGCGCCGCCCATCTCGTCGATCCGGCCCAGCGCCTCGCGCGCTCCGGCCTTCAGCGCCTCGACCTTCGCGTCCACCGCCGGGTTGCCGTCGAAAAGGTCGCCGTATTCCAGCAGGTCCGTCTCCAGCGCCAGCACCTGCTGCATGCGCAGGGACCACTGCTGATCCCACGGCCGCGGCAGGCCGAGCGCCTCGTTCCACGCCGGCAGCTGCACGGCGCGCGCCCGCGCCTTCTTGGACAGCGTCACCGCCAGCATCTCGATCAGGATGCGGTAGACGTTGTTCTCCGGCTGCTGCTCCGTCAGGCCCAGGGAGTTCACCTGCACGCCGTAGCGGAACCGCCGGAACTTCTCCTCCGTCACGCCGTAGCGCTCGGCGCAGATCTCGT
Source organism: Pseudomonadota bacterium (assembly GCA_039025075.1). Classification (GTDB taxonomy): domain Bacteria; phylum Pseudomonadota; class Alphaproteobacteria; order Rhodobacterales; family Rhodobacteraceae; genus Albimonas. The sequence goes on from JBCCPD010000197.1 coordinate 6,647, forward strand.
CCCACAGGTCGACGAAGGCGCGCATCTTGCACATCTCCGTCACGAACTTGATGCCCGCGTTGACGAAGAAGCTGATGCGCCCGACGACCCGCGGGAAATCCTCGTCCGAGACCTCGCCCCGCGCCTTCACCGTGTCCAGCACCGCGATCCCGGTGGCCAGCGCGAAGGCCAGCTCCTGCTCCGGCGTCGCGCCCGCCTCCTGCAGGTGATAGCTGCAGACGTTCATCGGGTTCCATTTGGGCACATTGCCGTAGCAATAGGCCGCAACATCGCCGATCAGGCGCAGGCTCGGCTCGGGCGGGAACACATAGGTGCCGCGCGACAGATACTCCTTGATGATGTCGTTCTGCAC
>JBCCPD010000198.1:0-6973 GCA_039025075.1 Pseudomonadota bacterium
GCGCGGCCCCGCCGGCGGAGCAGCTGTTCTGGCTGCGGCTGGTGGACGTGGCGCTGACGGCGCTGCTGCTGGCCGGCGGCGCCGACGGGCTGCATCAGCTGATCAAGGACCTGACGGCCCGCCGCCCGCAGGCCTAGCGCCGGGGCGGGCGCTCAGCGGTCCGGGCCCAGGCCCAGGGCCGCGCGCAGGCGGACGCGGTTGTAGGCGGCGTCCCGCACCGCGTCCGCGATGGCGGCCTTGTCGCCGCCGCCGCGGGCGATCTTGATCGCGGCGAAGCGGGGGCCCGGGGCGGCGAGGGATTGGACCAGCGCCTCCAGCCCGGCCGGGTCGCGCACGGCGACGGACGTGGCGATGCCGGCGCCGGCGGCCATGGCGGCGAGGTCCGCGCCGGTGGCGGTGTGGGCCTGCTGGGCCCCCGTCTCTCCGTACTCGCCATTGTCGAGCACGACGATGGAGAGGTTCTTCGGCGCGGACTGGGCGACGACTGCCAGCGAGCCGACGCCCATCATCATCTCTCCGTCGCCGGTCAGGCACAGGACGGGGGTGTCGGGTCGGGCCAGAGCCAGGCCGAGGGCCATGGGCACGGCGCCGCCCATGGCGCCCCAGAGGTAGAGGTTGCGCGGGTGGTCTCCGGCGGCGGCGAGGTCCCAGCAGGGGTTGCCGAGGCCGGCGACCACGACGGTCTCGCCGCGGTTGGCGAGGAGGCGGGAGACGGTCTCGCGGCGGTCGAGGAGGGTCATCACGCGGGCGCCTCGGCCGGGGCCAGGAAGGATTTGGAGCCGATGACCCGCTGGCCGATCAGCACCGCCTGGGCGGAGCCGCCTTCGTAGGCCATGCGGGCGGCGGCCTCGACCGTCGGGGCCAGATCCTCGGCCGCGTCGACGCGCTGCACGCCGACCTCCATCAGGTCGAAGGCGGGGGCCGTGGCGTGGGACATGGGAACCTGCCAGGGATTGAACTCCCCCCACTCGCCGCGCATCGTCACGAGGGTCAGGAACGGGTAGCGCCCGGTCCGGATCAGGCCGAGCATGTTCAGGCAGTTGCCCACGCCCGAGCTTTGCATCAGCAGGACCGCGCGGGCCCCGCCGGCCCAGGCCCCGGCGCAGAGCGCGACGCCCTCCTCTTCGGTGGTCAGGGAGACGGGGGTGAAGGCCGGGTCCTCATGGGCCGCGCGGATCAGCGCCGAGTGGCCGGCGTCGGGGACGTAGGCCACGAGGCCGACGCCGGCGGCCTTCAGCACGCCCGGCAGAAGATCGAACGACATGCGGCTCCTCCTCGCCGCAGCCGATGGGATGCGGCGAGGAGGAGCCTAACGACGCCGCGCGGCGCGGAAAAGACCGACGCGCCCGCCCGGTGGGCGGCAGGCGGACGCGCCGGCCACCGCCGCCGGTCCCTCACGCGGACCGCGTCCCCAAACGCGCTCCGCCCCCCGGGCCGACGACGGATCCCGTCCGCGGGCGCCGCCTTCGGACAGAATTCCTTACGAAGCGTGAACGGAGCGTCCGATCCGCGTGAATGCGGACGGCCGCGGCGCTCGACCTTCGCCTCCGGGGCCGACCGAGCGCCCGGCGGGCGAGGCGCGGCGCCTCAGAGGGCCGGCTGCGGCGGGTCCTCGGCCAGGGCGGGGGGCCATTGGCGGGACTTTTCGGCCTCGGCCCACTGCCGCGCCCATTTCGGCATGGGCGGATTCCAGTCGGGGATCGGCAGCGCCGCCTGCACCTCGTCGGTGGGGACGATGCCGTCGGGGCCGACGACCACGCCGCGATACATGGCGTGATGGGCGGGCAGGCCTTCGGTCATGGTCAGCTGCTCCATGTAGACGAAGCGCTCGTCGCGGGCGGCCATTCGGGAGCGGATCTCCATCTTCGCGAAAGGGCGCACGCGCTTGCGGTACTGCACCACCGCGCCGGCCATGGTCAGCCGCCAGCCCTTCTCCCTCAGCACGCCGATCAGGCCGATGCGCACGGCGAGCGGCAGGCGGCCGATATCCATCAAAGTCATCGTGCGGCCGTTGTTGAGCTCCATGAACGGATCGATGTCCCAGGGCCAGCAGCGGGTGCGCACCACGTGGACCTCGCCCGGCTGCAGGCGCGGCATGCGCCGGGCGCGCAGGACTTCGCGGGCGACTCGGATGAAAGGGTACATGGGACGGCTCCGTTCTTTTTTCGAACGGGAGGATGGTTGCAGGTGACGCGAGCGTCAACAAGGACGCCGCGTCACCCGCTGCGGCGGACCTGGGCGTCGGCGCGCTCGAAAACCTCGGGGCGCAGGCGGGCGCCGAGGCCTGGGGCTTGGGCGTCGGGGAGGTGGATATGGCCGTCCTCCACCGCCGGCAGCCCTTCGGCCAGTTCGGCGTACCAGCCGGAATAGAAGGCGCGCACGCTCTCCATCACCATGGCGTTGGGGGCGTTGAGGGTCAGGTGCGTGCAGGCCGCCCAGGCGAGCGGGCCGGTGCAGTCATGGGGGGCGATGGGCAGGTGGAAGGCCTCGGCCATGGAGGCGATGGCCTTCGCCTCGGTCAGGCCGCCGCACCACGCGAGATCCATGATCACCACGTCGAGGGCGCCGGCGGCCATGAAGTCGCGGAAGCGGGCGCGGGTGGCGAGGGTCTCGGACCCGGCGAGCTTCGGGGTGATCCTGCGGCGCAGATCCGCCCAGGAGACGGGCGCGGAGGCGGGCATCGGATCCTCGATCCAGTAGACGTCGAAGGGCCGCAGCGCCTCGGCGATCCGAGCGACCGCGTGGGGCTGCCACAGCAGGTGCAGCTCCAGCTTCACCTGCATGGCGTCGCCGACGGCCGCGCGGATTTTTCGGAAGGGCTCGACGCCCTCCTCCAGCTGGGCGGGGGTCAGGGCGGCGCCGTGGGAGGCTTCGGCGGCGAAGTCGAAGGGCCAGATCTTCATGGCCGTGATGCCTTGCGAGAGAAGGCTTTCGGCCACCTTGCCGGCGTCGGTCAGGAACCCGTCGAGGTCCTCATAGGGCCCCTCCTGCGCGCCCAGCCCCCAGTTGCCGGTCTTCTGCCCGGCCGCGCCGCGCACGTATCTGTAGCCGGCGCAGGTGTTGTAGGTGCGGATGCGCTCTCGGGTCCGACCGCCCAGCAGCGCCCAGATCGGCTGGTCGAGGCGTCGCCCCCACAGGTCCCACAGCGCCAGGTCGATGCCGGACATGCCCCGCATCTCCGCCCCCGAGCCGTCGTAGCCGACGTAAGGGGACAAGGCCCGGCGGATGGCGTCTCGGTCGCGCAGGTCGCGCCCGATCAGGACGGGGGCGGCGTCATCGTGCAGCCAGGCCTCGGTCGCGGGCACGCCGAAGAAGACCTCGCCGGTTCCGCGCACGCCCTCCTCGTCCTCGACGATCACCCAGAGAAGATTGGGGAATTCGGCGATCCGAAGGGTCTCCACCGCCGCGATCCTCATGCCCGCCTCCAAGTCCTGCGCAAGAGTCTCGAGCCTGCGCGGGAAAACCCGCATCGGTCAATCTCGGCCCGCAGAGCGGAAAGTCGCGGCGCAGGGCGGTTGATTTCGCAGGCGCAGCATGGATTTTGAGACGCAACGAAGACCGAAAGGAAGGGTCATCCATGACCACCGATCTCTTCATCGTCGGCGGCGGCGTGAACGGCGCGGGCATCGCCCGGGACGCCGCCGGCCGCGGGCTGAGCGTGACGCTGGCCGAGCAGGGCGACCTGGCCTCGGCGACCTCCTCGGCCTCGACCAAGCTGTTCCACGGCGGGCTGCGCTACCTCGAGTACTACGAGTTCCGCCTGGTCCGCGAAGCGCTGATGGAGCGGGAGACGCTGCTGCGCGCCATGCCCCATATCAGTTGGCCTTTGCGCTTCGTGCTGCCGCACCACAAGGACCTGCGGCCCGCCTGGCTGATCCGCCTGGGGCTTTTTCTGTACGACAACCTCGGGGGGCGGAAGATCCTTCCGGCGTCGAAGTCCCTGGACCTGAGGACCGACCCGGCGGGAGAGCCGCTGCGCGACGACCTCGTCAAAGGCTTCGAGTATTCCGACTGCTGGGTGGAAGATTCGCGCCTGGTGATCCTCAACGCCCGCGACGCGGCGGACCGCGGCGCCACCGTGCTGCCGCGCACCCGGGTGGAGCAGGCGGAGCGCGACGGCGACGTCTGGCGCATCGCCCTCAAGGACGTGGAGACCGGCGCGACGCGGGAGGAGACGGCGAAGATCCTGGTCAACGCCGCGGGCCCTTGGGTCGCCGACGTCATCACGGCCAAGGCCCGGATCAACACGCCGGACAAGGTGCGCCTCGTGCGCGGCTCCCACATCGTCACGAAGAAGCTGTTCGAGCATGACCGGCCCTACATCTTCCAGCAGGCCGACGGCCGCGTGGTCTTCGCCATCCCCTACGAGCAGGACTTTACGTTGATCGGCACCACCGACCGGGACCAAGAGGGCGATCCCTCGACCGCCGTGTGCACGCCCGAGGAGGCGGACTATCTGCGCGAGGCGGCGTCGACGTATTTCAAGACGCCCATCGCGGCCGAGGACGTGGTCTGGACCTATTCCGGGGTGCGCCCGCTCTACGACGACGGGGCCAAATCGGCGACCGCCGCGACGCGGGACTACGTGATCAAGCTGGAAGGGGGCGAAGGCCAGCCGGCGATGCTCAACATCTTCGGCGGCAAGATCACCACCTATCGGCGCCTGGCGGAGGCGGCGCTGGCCAAGCTCGCGCCGCTGACCGGAAAGGGCGAGGTCTGGACCGCCGGCGCGCCCCTGCCCGGGGGCGATTTTCCCTGGGACGGGGCGGAGGCCTTGGCGGCCGACCTGCGCGCCCGCTGGCCGTTCCTGACCGTCGACTGGGCCGCGCGGCTGGTGCGCCACTACGGGGCCCATGCCGAGCGCATCCTCGAAGGGGCGCAGGAGGAGGCCGATCTGGGCCGCAGCTTCGGCGCCGATCTGACGGAGGCGGAGGTCGCCTGGCTGATGGACCGCGAATGGGCCCGCACCGCCGAGGACGTGGCCTGGCGGCGCACCAAGCAGGGCCTGCGCCTCGACGCCGAGCAGATGCGGGCCCTCGACGCCTGGATGACCGAGCGCCGCGCCGCCCGCCCCGACGCCGCCTGATCGACGGCTTAGGCCCCGACCCCGCCCGACGGCCCGGACCGACGGTCCCGCCTGGCGCGACCCTGCCGCGCGCGAGCGAAGCTCGCGCTTTTCCGCTGGCGGAAAACCCGGGGGGCGTCGCCCCCCGGCGCGGCGCCGCCCCGCCCCACGGGCCCGCCCCTTGGCCCGCGCGCCGGCGCTCCCTAACCTCAGGGGCGACCTCGACGACCCGAACGCTCAACGACAAAAAATGGCCAGGGAGGCCGCGGCATGACCCATATCCTCGCGCTCGACCAGGGCACCACCTCGTCCCGCGCCATCCTCTTCGACGCCGCCCTCGCGCCGGTGGCGAGCGCGCAGGAGGAGTTCGATCAGCATTTTCCGTCCTCCGGCTGGGTGGAGCATGAGGCCGCGGATCTCTGGGCCACCACCGCCGCCACCGCCCGCGCGGCGATCGAGAAAGCGGGGCTCAAGGCCCGCGACATCGCCGCAATCGGCATCGCCAATCAGCGCGAGACCACGCTGATCTGGGACCGCAAGACCGGCAAGCCGATCCACCGCGCCATCGTCTGGCAGGACCGCCGCACCGCCGAGATCACCGCGCGCCTGAAGGCCGAAAGGGCCGAAGAGGAGGTCTCAGCCAAGACCGGTCTTCTGCTGGACCCCTATTTCTCGGCCACGAAAGCCGCCTGGATGCTCGACAAGGTCGAGAGCGCCCGCGCGCGGGCGGAGGCCGGGGAGCTCGCCTTCGGCACCGTGGAGACCTGGCTGATCTGGAACCTGACCGGCGGCAAGGTGCACGCGACGGACGCCACCAACGCCTCGCGCACTTCGCTCTACGACATCCGCAAGGGGGCCTGGGACGAGGACCTATGCCGCCTCTTCCGCGTGCCCATGGCCCTGCTGCCCGAGGTCCGCGACACCGCCGGCGATTTCGGCATGGCGCGCGCCGACCTCTTCGGCGGAGAGATCCCGATCCTCGGCGCCGCCGGCGACCAGCAGGCGGCCCTGATCGGCCAGGCCTGCTTTCAGCCAGGCATGGTGAAAAGCACCTATGGCACGGGCTGCTTCGCGGTGCTGAACACCGGCGCGACGCCGGTGAATTCCTCCAACCGCCTGCTGACCACGGTCGCCTACCAGTTGGGCGGGGAGCGGACCTACGCGCTGGAGGGCTCGATCTTCATCGCCGGCGCGGTGGTGCAATGGCTGCGCGACGGGCTGAAGATGATCCGCGAGGCTTCGGAGACCCAGCCGCTGGCGGAGCGCGCCGACCCCGAGCAGCAGGTCTATCTCGTGCCCGCCTTCACCGGCCTCGGCGCGCCCTGGTGGGACGCGGACGCCCGCGGCTCCATCCACGGGCTGACCCGCGGCACCGGCCCGGCGGAGCTGGCGCGCGCCGCGCTGGAAAGCGTCGGCTACCAGACCCGCGACCTGATGGAGGCGATGGCGCGGGACTGGCCCGAAGCGGCCGAGGGCTTGGCCCTGCGCGTCGACGGAGGCATGACCGCCTCCGACTGGACCTTGCAGTTTCTCGCCGACATGCTCGGGGCCCCGGTGGACCGGCCGAAGGTGCTGGAGACGACGGCCCTCGGCGCCGCCTGGCTCGCCGGGATGGCGGCAGGCGTGTGCCCGGACCAAGCCGGCTTCGCCGAAAGCTGGGCGCTCGACCGGCGGTTCGAGCCGAGGATGGAGAGCGACCTTCGCGACACGCTCTACGCGGGCTGGCAGGACGCGGTGAAGCGCACGCTCAGCGCCTGACGGCCTCGCGTCCACTGCGGCGAGGGCGGAGCTCAAGCGGCCCTGCGCTCGCGACGCGAGCGCGCGCGGGCGGACGCCCGCGCCGGCGGAGCGCAGCGCCGCCGCGGGCCGCGGCGGGCGGGCGCCCCGGCCCGCCCCATCAGTGCCGCC
>JBCCPD010000199.1:0-6957 GCA_039025075.1 Pseudomonadota bacterium
ATCCACGGCGGCGCCGGCGGCGTGGGCCTCGCCGCCCTCCAGATCGCCGCCATGCGCGGCGCCACGGTCATCGCCACCGCCGGCTCCCCCGCCAAGCGCGAGCTTCTGCGCCAGCTCGGCGCCGCCCATGTCTTCGACAGCCGCGCCCTCGACTTCGCCGACGAGGTCATGGCCGTCACGGGCGGGCAGGGCGTCGACGTCGCCCTCAACTCCCTCTTCGGCGAGGCGATGGAGCGCTCCATCGAAACGCTGAAACCGTTCGGCCGCTTCGTGGAGCTCGGAAAACGCGACTACTACGCCAACAGCCAGATCGGCCTGCGCCCTTTCCGCCGCAACCTCACCTATTTCGGCGTCGACGCGGACCAGCTGCTGGTCTACCGCCCCGACCTCGCCGTCCGCGTCTTCGAGGCCCTGGGAGAGGGCTTCGCCCGCGGAGACCTCATCCCCCTCCCCCACATCGTCTTCGATGCGGCGGAGGTGGTGGACGCCTTCCGCCTGATGCAGAAGTCCGGCCACATCGGCAAGATCCTGGTCAAGGCCCCGCAAAAGGTCGCCAAACCCAAGGCCAAGCCCGCCAAGATCACGAAAAAGGGCGCCTGCCTCGTCATCGGCGGCCTCGGCGGCTTCGGCGCCGAGACCGCGGCCTTCATGGTCGAAAAGGGCGCCCGCCACGTCTGGCTCACCTCCCGCTCCGGCCGCGTCACGGAAGGCGCCAAAGGCGCCATCCGGCGGATGGAGGCGATGGGCGCCAAGGTCACGGTCCGCGCCTGCGACGCCGCGGACGAGACCGCCATGCGCGCCCTGATCGACGAGATCGAGGCCGGCCCCGCGCGCCTGAAATCCGTCCTCCACACCGCGATGACGCTCGACGACGCGCTGTTCTCGACGCTCGACCCGGACCGAATCCGCACCGTCCTGCGCCCCAAGATCGCCGGGGCCGAGGTGGTCGACCGGCTCACCCGAGACCTCAAGCTCGACCTTTTCGTGGTCTACAGCTCCGCCACCACGCTGATCGGCAATCCCGGCCAATCCGCCTACGTCGCCGCCAACGCGTATCTGGATGCGCTGATGGCCGAGCGGCGCCGCGCCGGCCTGCCGGGCCTCGCCATGGCCTGGGGCGCCATCTCCGACGCCGGCTACCTGACCCGCGACGCCAAGACCGAGGCGCTGCTGGCCGACCGCCTCGGCGGCCAGGCCATCACCGCGCGCGAGGCCCTCGCCGGCCTCGACATGGCGCTGGCCGCCGGACAGAACGGCGACGCCTCCGCCCTCGCCTACGCCCAGATCGACTGGGCCTCCGCCGCGCGAGAGCTCGCCATCGTCCAGACCCCCCTCTTCGAACGGCTGGAAATGCCCGAGCCCACCGCCGGAGACGGCGCCGGCGCCGACGTCGCCGCCCTCATCGCCGGCCTCCCCGAGGCCGAGGCCCTGAAGAAGATCGCCGAGCTGCTGGCCGCCGAAACCTCCCGCATCCTGCGCCTGCCGGCCGAGGAGATCGACCCCCAGCAGCCCCTGACCGAAATGGGTTTCGACAGCCTCATGGCCGTCGATCTGCGCATGGCGGCGGAGGAGAAGCTGGGCCTCGACATCCCGCTCATGAGCCTCGCCGGCGGCGCGACGCTGATGGACATCTCCGCCCGCGTGTGGAAACGGGTCGGCGCGGATGCGGCCGAGGACGGCTCCACCGGCGACGAGGCGCTCGACACCCTGGTCGCGCGGCATGTGGGCGAAGGCGGCGAATCCGGCGTCGACGCCGCGCTCGCCGAAGAGCTGCAGCGCCGGGCGGACAACAACGAACGCGCGCTGAACTGACGCGCCAGACGGGAGAGCGGCGAATGCCCGACACGCAAAGCACCGAAGGCCGGTTCGGCGCCGCCAAGCGCGCCTCGCTGGTGCAGGAGCTGCGCCAGGCCCGCTCCAAGCGCGCGGGCCCCGAGCGCCCCGCCGCGGCCCGCCCGGCGCCACCGCCGCGGGCCACCGCCAAGGCCTTCGACTTCTCCACCCTCTCCGGCCACAAGCAGTTGCGCCTGCAGCGCTCCGCCGCCGACATGCTGGGCATCGACGTGCCCTATTTCCGCGAACAGCAGGGCTATGCCGGCGCCACCTGCGTCATCGAGGGGCGCGAGGTCCTCAACTTCAGCTCCTACAACTACCTGGGCCTCAACGGGCACCCGGCGGTGCGCGAGGCCGCCAAAGACGCCATCGACCGCTACGGCGTCTCCGTCTCCGCCTCCCGCGTGGTCGCAGGCGAGCGCGACCTCCACGCCCGGCTCGAAGAAAACCTCGCCCGCTTCTACGGGACCGAAAGCGCCGTCTGCTTCGTCTCCGGCCACGCCACCAACGTCACCGCCATCGGCACCCTGATGGGCCCCAAGGACCTGATCCTGGTCGACGGCTTCATCCACAACTCGATCACCGAGGGCGCCAAGCTCTCCGGCGCCACCCGCGTGGTCTTTCCCCACAACGACCACGCCTGGGTGGACGATTTCCTCGCCCGCAACCGCGACCGCTACGAGCGCGTGCTCATCGCCGTCGAAGGCCTCTACTCCATGGACGGCGACTGGCCCGACCTCCCGAAATTCGTCGAGGTCAAGCAGCGCCGCGACGCCTGGCTGCTGGTGGATGAGGCCCACGCCCTCGGCGTCCTCGGCGACACCGGCCGAGGCCTCGGCGAGCAGGCCGGCGTCCCTGCCGACGCGGTGGAGCTCTGGATGGGCACTCTCTCGAAAACCCTCAGCGCCTGCGGCGGCTACATCGCCGGCTCTTCCGCCCTGACCGAACTCCTCAAGGCCACCGCCCCGGGCTTCGTCTTTTCGGTCGGCCTCGCCGCTCCCCTCGCCGCCGCCGCCGCCGCCGCGCTGGAGGTCATGCAGGCGGAGACCGAGCGCGTCGCGAAGCTGCAGGCCAACAGCCGCCGCATCGTCGACCAGGCCAAGGCCGCCGGCCTCGACGTCGGCTTCGCCCAAGGCTCCGCCGTCATGCCGGTGATCGTCGGCGACAGCGCCCGCGCCGCCATGCTCGCCGACCGGGTGCTGCGCGCCGGCCTCAACGCCATGCCCATCACCTTCCCCGCGGTCCCCGAAAAGCAGGCCCGCCTGCGCTTCTTCCTCACCTCCGACCACGAGGACGCCCAGATCGACGAGGCCGTGCGCATCACCGCCGAGGCGTTGGAGGCGGTCAAAGGCGTCGGCATGCCCTTCGGAGCGGCCGGGTGACCCTCCGCCCTCCGCCGCCCCGCCGGGCCCCGTGACCCCCGCGCCATGAAGCCCAGGGCGGCCCGGCGGATCGCGCGCCGCGCGCTCGCGGACCTGGTCGAGCTGCGCCCCGCGCCCAAGCCCGTGGGCTGGAACGCCGCGGTGGGGCCGCGCAAGGCCCTCCCCTGGCTCCTGCCGGGCGCCCTCGGCCGTCACCCGCCGGTCGCCATCGGCCTCGGCCTCGCCGACCCGTTGACGCCCGAACGGCTCGACGCCGCCCTCGCGCAGATCCGCGCCAAGACTCTCTGGTGGCCCGCCTGCCGCGCCGATGCGCGGGAGGTCGAGACCCTCGTCGACCTGCGCGGCGTCGCCCCGGCCGATCAGCATGCCCTCCTGGACCTGGCCATGGCCGCCCCCGGCGCGTCGGTCGCCGCCCTGGCCGCCGCGGGGCCGGAGCAGGAGGCGGCGCGCGCCAGGGGCCTCGAGGCGCTGCCCGGGCCCGAAGCGGCGCGCCCGCAGGCCCTGCGCCGGGTGATCGGCGCCGCCGACGCGGCCCTGCCGCGCCACGCGGCGATCGGCGGGGTCGAGGCGCTCGCCCCCGACGGGCCGGCCGATCCGTGGCCCTGGATGCGCCGCCTGCGCTTTCTCGACCCCTGGCGCCGCCGCCCGACGCCGCTGGCCGAAGGGCTGGAGGCGCTCGCCTTCCTCCGCGAGGCGGCGGAGCGCAACGGACGCCAGGCCGTCACCGTCGGGCTCAGCGCCTGGAAGCGCCGCAACGCCGCCCCGTTCCTGGTCGGGCCCGCCGGCCCCCCGATCCACCGCGCCACGCTCGATCGCGCCGTGCGCGCGGCGCGCCGGCGCGGCGGACGGGTGGCCCTCTGGGGGACCAAGACCGGGCCCGAAGGCGAGGCGCTCGAAACCGTCAGGCTGGAGGACGGCTTCGTCCGCTCCGTCGGGCTGGGCCTGCGCCACGCGCCGCCGGCCTCCCTCGCCGTCGATCAGGAGGCGCTCTACTTCGACGCCACCCGCCCCACGGATTTCGAGCTTCTGGCCCTCCGCGCCGATTTCGACGCTCGTCTGCTCGGCCGGGCCGCCGCCCTGCGCCGGCGGCTGGTGGAGCTGAAGATCACCAAATACAACCTCGCCCGCTCCGCCCCTCTGCCGCAGCCGGATCGCGCGCGCCGGCGGGTGCTGGTGCCGGGGCAGGTGGAAGGCGACGCCTCGCTGCGCCTCGGCTCGCCCGAGCTGCGCACCAACGCGGAGCTTTTGCGCCGCGCCCGGGCCCGCCACCCGGACGGCTACCTGATCTACAAGCCCCATCCCGACGTCCTGACCGGCCTGCGCAAAGGCGCCGTGCCCGACGACGTCCTCGCCCTCGCCGACGCCGTGGTGACCGAAGCGTCCGCCGCCGCCTGCCTCGACTGGGCCGATCAGGTGGAGACGATGACCTCCCTCATGGGCTTCGAAGCGCTGCTGCGCGGCCGCGCCGCCGCGGTGCACGGCCGTCCGTTCTACGCCGGCTGGGGCCTGACCGAGAGCGCCGGCGCCCCTTTCGACCGGGGCCGCGCCCTGACGCTCGATCAGCTGGTGGCCGTCGCGCTGATTCTCTACCCCCGCTACATCGACCCGGCCACGCGCCTGCCGGCGCCGCCCGAGCGCGTGCTCGAATGGCTGCATGAGGAGCGCGCCTTCGTGCGCACGCCCCGCGGTCGGGCGCGGGAGGCTTGGCGCGGCCTCGCCTCGCGGGCCCTCAACGTCGTCCGTTAGGCGCGGCCCGTTCCCAGGCGCGGCGGTCTCCCGTGGCCGGCCCGCACCTTCGCGCGACCGGCGCTTCGGCCCTCGACGCCCCGAGGTCGACAGCATCGAATCCGCATGTCATCACGGGTCAAGCGCCGCGCAACGGCCATGGAACGACGGGCGACCGGATGAGGGCGATCGAGGGACGACGGGGGATCCCCGCCGCCGCGCTTCTGGCGGCGGCCGCCGGCCTCGCCGTTCCGCCGCCCCCGGCCCAAGCGCAGGAGCCGCCGCGCCCGCGGCCCGAAACGCGCAACCTCTACGGCGTCACCGGCCTGATCGACACGCCCACCGCGCGCATGCAGCGCGACGGGGAGCTGGGCTTCACCACCAGCATCTTCGACCGGTTCAACCGCAACACGCTGACCTTCCAGGTCCTGCCCAGGGTGGAAGGCGCGTTCCGCTATTCGGTGCTGGAGAATTTCCAGGCCAGCGGCATCGACCTGTTCGACCGCAGCTTCGACGTGAAGGTCCGGGTGTCCGACGAAACCCGCAGCCTGCCGGCCGTCGCCATCGGCCTGCAGGACTTTCTGGGCACCGGCGTCTACTCCAGCGAGTACATCGTCGGCACCAAGTCCTTCCGCGCCGGCGCCTTGGGCGAATTCGCCGTCAGCGGCGGTCTCGGCTGGGGCCGCTTCGCGGATGCCGGCACGTTGTCCAACCCGGTCTGCCAGTTCGCCGGCCGGTTCTGCGACCGGGACGGCACCGGCGGCGCCGGCGAGGTCAATCTCGGCCGCTTCTTCAGCGGCGAGGACATCGGCGCTTTCGGCGGCATAGAATGGCGTCCGCCGCTGATCGAGGGCCTGTCGATCAAGGCCGAGTACTCGCCCGACGAATACGTGCGCGAGGCCCGCAACACCAGCTACGAGCAAGCCTTTCCGTTCAACTTCGGCATCGACTACCGGGTCAACGACTTCATCTCGCTCGGCGCCTACGCCATGTACGGCCGCGCCTTCGGCCTCAGCGCCAGCGTCAACTTCAATCCCAACCGCAACCTCTCGCCCCAGGACAGCGGCCCCGGCCCCGCGCCGCTCTCGCCGCGGCCGCCCGCCGCCGTCGGCCCGCCCCCCGATCTGGGCCCGGTGGTGGAGCGGATCACCTCCGCCCCGGCGCCCGGCTCCGACATCCGGCTCGGCGAGGTGGAGGTCGACAGCGTCACCGACGGCGCCCGCTGGGCCCGCGCCGAAACGCAGGAGGCGACCTGCCCGGTCGACGCGGCCCTCGACCTCGACGCGCGCCTCGGCGTGGTCGACGGCGTCACCTTCGTCGGCGCGGACGGCGCGCCGGTCTGCTCCGTGGTGCTGCGCCCCGCCGGCTTCGCCTATGTGGACGGCAAGCGCCTGCAGCAGGGCGGCCGCGACGAAGCCTGGGCCTCCGTCGCCGCGGTCCGCGATGCGCTGCGCACCCAGATGGACGCGACCCTCGACGCCGACGGCATCGGCCTCGAAGCGATGGAGCTGGAGGCCCGCCGCGCCCGCGTGCACATCGACAACCGCATCTACAACGCCGCGCCCCAGGCCGTGGGCCGCACGGCCGTGGCCATGGCCAACCTGCTGCCCCCTTCGGTCGAGGATTTCGAGATCACGCTGATCGAAGGCTCCCTGCCCACCACCACGATCCTGCTGCGCCGCTCCCGCCTCGAAGCGGTGGCGGAGCGGCCGGACGAATCGCGCTTGTCCTACCTGGACGCGCAGATCTTCGACGCCTCCGGCGCAGCCTTGGCCGACCCTGTCTTCGACCAAAGCTTCCCGCGCTTCTTCTGGTCGCTGAACCCCACCGTCCCGTTCAGCTTCTTCGACCCCGACGATCCGCTCCGCGCCGATCTGCGCCTGCGCGCCGAAGCGGGGGTGGAGGTGACCCGCGGCCTCTTCTTCGACGCCTCGGTCCGCAAGCGCGTGGTCGGCACCCTCAACCAGATCACCCGGCCGTCGAACAGCGTGCTGCCGCGCGTCCGCTCCGAGTTCGC
>JBCCPD010000200.1:0-6916 GCA_039025075.1 Pseudomonadota bacterium
CGCTCCACCGCCGCGTCGTAGCGGCGCCGCAGCGGCCAGGAGATCAGAGCGGCGAGGGCGACCGTCCCGCCGACGCTGAGCGCCGCGTTGAGGAAAGGCTCCGCCATCGCCGGATCGAACTCCTGGCGCAGGACCAGATCGTGCTCGGGGAAGACGACGTAGATCAGCTTGAACACCTGACCCATCGCGAGGACCAGCACCAGCAGCGGCAGCGCCCAGGCCGCGAGCCAGACCTTCATGAGGGCGCGCCACCGCGCCGACTGCACGAACCGGTGGTCGCCGTACCACGTCGCCGATTGCCGGCGCGCCGCGAGCATGACCTGCATGCGCGGATAGAGCATGCCCAGGCTCAGGATCGTCAGGACCAGGTGGCCGGTGGCGTGCAGCGAATAGGCCCCCGCGCCCGGCGCCATGCCGAACCGGATGCCCCGCCAGCGCGTGCGCGCGGCGAGATAGCGCCGGGCCCGATAGCGGGCGTAGTAGCCCAGAGGCGCAAGCAGCGGCAGCGATGCGTTGAAGGCCAGCGTCAGGTTCCATTCGCCGACGAGCCCGGCGAACAGAAGCGCCAGATTGGTCAGGCCCAACACGACCGCGAGCACCACGACCGCCGCCAGAAACCCGAAGAAAAGCTCCAACGGCCGACCGGCGTATTCCAAGGGCTCCCCGTCGATGCGCACGGCGCCCCAGATGAGACGGCGCAGCCGCGTGATCATCCAGAAGCGGTGCAGGCCCAAGGTCGGCACCATAAGCGCGGCCCCGCGCAGCGCGGGCCCGAAGACCGCCGACCCGCTCAGCTCGTAAGCGACGGAAGGGCGCGCGCCCGCCTCAGGGGCGCTGGACCGACGCTCCACCAACGGCACGCGCGTCGCGCTGGGCGGAGCTGCATCGGTCATGCGCGAAACCTTCTGAGAGACGATTGCATCGGTGGGAGCCTATCGGCCGCCGAGCCGGCCGTCGACCGGCGGGAGATCGCGTCAGGCGGCCGCGCCGATGTCGAGCGCGTCGGCGAAGCCCTCCGCCTCGACGCCCTGGTCGCGGGCGCTTTGGCGCAGCTCCTCCAGATGCTCCACGCCCTCGACCGTCAGCGTGTTGCAGATGTTTTCGTGCACGCGCTTGGCGTAGACCCCGACCCAGAGCCAAAGCTGGAACACGGCGTAGAGCACGTAGTTCAGCAGCATCGCCATCAGGATGAGCCCCTGGGCGCGCCAGGTCGTGAAGCCTTCGAAGAGCTCGCGCTCCAACCGCTCCGACCCTAGCAGGCCGCCGGCGCCGAAGGTGTTGATCTCCGCCCCGACGGCGGACACCAGGGGGATGGCGGTGATGATCGCGATGAAGATGTAGACGCCGATGCCCGGCCAGAGATTCTTGCGCATCACGAGGAAATAGGCCTCGATCAGGTGCATCGCCGTCAGCTTGGACCGCAGGCGCGCGCCGCGCAGGCTCAGCCCGCCCAGAACGGCGCGGATCTCCGCCGCGCGATACGACATCCACATGACCCAGAGCAGAGAGACGCTGATCAGCGCCATGCCGATGATGGCGAAAGGTCCGGCCTCGGCCACGGCCAGCGGATCGAAGGGCCCCATGGCCTTGCGCACGCCGGGGGAGATCGCGGCGCCCCCTGCCAAGGCCAAGGCGGTGTAGAGCGGCAGGAAGGCCGGCATCAGGGTGAAGGCGTGCCCGCTGAGCGTGAAGCGTTCTTGGCCCCAGCGCATGCGGCGGGCCATGTGCTTCTCTCGCGCCCAGCGCCACAGGGGGAAGGCAAGGCCGGCGGTCAGCACCACCACGGGCGTCCAAAGCGCCCAGAGGCCGACGATGGTAAGGCCCGAGCCGTCCATGCCGAAGCGGATCCCGCGCCAGCGGGTGCGCGAGAGGCGATAGCGGCGCGCGCGGAACAGGGCGTATTGGCGCAAAGGCAGAAGGGCGACGCCGGCGACCACCGCGGCCTGCGCCGCCGCCATGGTCTGGAAGTTCTCGGCCGTCCCGATGCCCAGAAAGGCGATGGCGAGGTTGGCGACCGCCAGAGTGCACGCCAGGAACACCGCGGCGATGAGGAAGCCGATCAGCAGCTCCCGCCCCTTGCCGGTCCATTCCAGCGGCTCCTCGCCGATCTTGGTGTGAGACCACAGCACCACGCGGGTCTGGGTCTTCATCCAGAACCGCCATATGCCCAGCGACAGCACCGAGAGCAGGCCATGGGTGATCACCACGGAGGAGAGCAGGCCGTGATCGTCCTGGTATTGCACCGCCACGTCGCCGCTGGGACCGTCCCAAGACGATCCGCCCCGAGCGGGCGGCGGCGGGCCCTTGGGCGGCGGGACGGAAAGACGCTGACTGAAGCGCCGCCGTCCGCCGCGCGGCGGAGCGTCGGGCGCGCTTGGGTGCGGGGCCGGGCCGGGCGCCGTGCGTCCGTCGATCTGGGCGGAGGGTTCGGGCGCGTCGGGTTGCAGCTCGGCTTCCGTCTGCGCCGACGCCTCCGTCGCCGTTTCCTGGGCGGCCTCGGCGCGGCGGGCGGCTTCGAGCGCGAGTCGGCGTTCCTCCGCCTGCTCCTCATCGGACAAGTAGAACTCGGACGGCTTGTCTTGAACCACGTCTCCGAACAGGTCGGAGATCGGCTCGTACTTGAGGGGCGGCTTGGTCAGCATGCGGGGAACCCTGTACGCCAGACAACACGCTGACATCGTAGCACGTCGCTACAGGTATATGAACACTTTTCTCGCCGTGGAAGGACCGGCGCCGCGGCCGATCCTCCCCCGGTTGAAGCGGCCCGCGTCGGTCAGGCGGCGAGGGCGTCCGTCTCCGCCAGCCTGGCCAGCGCCGCCTCGGGCGGGGCGAAGCGGGGGCCGAAGCGGGCGGCGAAATCCTCGGCCCGGGCGCGAAACCGGTCGAGCCCTTCGCGCCGGGCGAACTGGATCGCGCCGCCGGTGGCGGCTGGGAAGCCGAAGGCGAAGATGGAGCCGATGTTGCCGTCGCGCTCGGTCTCCAGCACGCGTTCTTCGAGGCAGCGCAAGGTTTCGAGGGACATGCGGTAGAGGATGCGGTCGCGCGCCTCCTCCACCGTCGGGGTCTCCCGCCCCGCTTCGGCCATGTCGGCGAGGCCCGGCCAGAGGGTCTTGGGGCCGTCCGAGGGGTAGTCGTAGAAGCCCCCGCCGTATTTGCGGCCGCCGCGGCCGGCCTCGACCATCGGCCAGGCGACGGCGGCGGCGCTGGAGCGGTCGGCCGGAAAACCGTCCTCGACGCCCAGACGCGCGTCGAGCGCCTTGTGGCTGTCCCAGACCTTTTTCGACAGGACCATGGAGACCTCGTCGAACACCGCCAGGGGGCCCACGGGCATGCCGGCGAGCCAGGCCGCCCGCTCCACCGCCGCCGCCGGCAGGCCGTCGCGCAGCAGGGCGCAGCCCTCGTCGGTGAAGGTGCCGAAGACGCGGGAGGTGAAGAAGCCGCGGCTGTCGTTGACCACGATGGGGATCTTCCGGATCGCCTGCACGTAGTCGAAGGCCTTGGCGACGGTCTCGGGCGAGGTCTTCTCGCCCTTGATGATCTCCACCAGCTTCATGCGGTGGACGGGGGAGAAGAAGTGGATGCCGATGAAGCGGGACGGGTCCGGGCAGGCCTCCGCCAGCAGGGAGATCGGCAAGGTGGAGGTGTTGGAGCCGTAGATGCCGTTCTCGCTGAGGGCCGCGAAGGTGCGGGGGATCACCTCCTCCTTGAGGGCGAGGTCTTCGAACACCGCCTCGATGATCAGGTCGGGGGCGCCGAGATCGTCCGCGGCTGGCGTTATGCGGGCGAGCGCGGCGTCGCGCTCCGCCTCGGTGGAGCGGCCCTTGGCGACGGCGTCGTTCAGAACGCCGGCGACGGTCTGCTTGCCGGCCTCCGCGCCCTCCCGCGTCTGGTCGGTCAGCACGGTGTCGAAGCCCGACGCGGCGTGGGCGTGCGCGATGCCGGCTCCCATCATGCCGGCGCCGAGCACGGCGGTCTTCGTCGGCGCCCAGCGCGGCGCCTCCGGCCGGGCGGCGCCTTTGCGCAGGGACTGCATCTGGAAGAAGAAGGTCGTGGTCATCGCCTTGGCCTCGGGCGTGCCGACGATCTTGACGAACTTGCGGGCCTCGACGCGGAGGGCGGCGTCGATGGGCAGGCGCAGGGCGCTGACGGCGATGTCGAGGATCGCCTCGGGCGCGGGCTGCAGGCCCCGCGTCTCCTTGATCAGAGCCGTGGGGGCGAAGGCGATGACCTGGCGGATCTTCGGGTCTTTGACGCCGCCGCCCTTGGGAACGAAGCCCTTGCGGTCCCAGGGTTGCTCGTGGGCCTCCGGGTTCGCCTTGATCCAAGCCTTGGCGGCGTCGACGAGACCGTCAGCGGGGACCACCTGATCTACCAGCCCCATCTTCAGAGCCTTGGCCGGCGCGATGGGCCGGCCCTTCAACAGCACCGGCAGCGCGGCCTCCAGCCCCAGCAGCAGCGGCAGCCGCACGCAGCCCCCAGCGCCGGGCAGCAGGCCCAACGTCACTTCCGGCACGCCGATGACCGCCTTCGGGTCGTCCGCCGCGATCCGAGCGTTGCAGGCCAGCGCGATCTCGCACCCGCCGCCCAGCGCCGCACCGTTGATCGCCGCGACCGTCGGGACCGGCAGCTTCTCGAGCCGCCGCAGCACCGCGTGATGCTCCATGACCCAGGCGAAGAAGGCCTCGCCGCCTTCCTCCCGCACCAGATCCTTCAGCTCACCTCCCGCGAACCAGGTCTTTTTGGCGGAGGCGAAGACGACGCCGGTCAGGCCCTCTTCCCTCTCCAGCCGCGCGACCGTCTCCCACATCAGGGGCCGGTAGTCCGCGTTCATGGTGTTGGCGGACTGGCCCGCCATGTCCATCGTCACGGTGACGATGCCGCTCGCGTCTTTGTCGTAGTGGAACATCTCGCGCGCCCTCCCTCGGCGCTTCTCAGGTCAGGCGGCGACCGCCGGCAGCGTGATCTGCAGCAGCGCGATCTGCCCCCGCGCACGGTCTTCTTCGGAAGGGTCGGCGGGTCGGGGAACGGGCTCGCCGAGATCGACGGAGGACCAGACCAGCTCCTGCAAGCTCTCGCCTGCGTCGCGCAGCGCGTCGACGGCCGTTTCGCCCTGCCCGAGAACGCCGGTTCCCAGAACGACGACGCCGAAACCGCCGTCTTCCTCGTCTGGCATCAAGAGCGCCGGAAAGAACGTCTGCATGCTTAAAACTCCTAGATCAGCTTGACGCCGGTCTGCCGCTCGATCTCGCGCACGATCACCTTCTTGATCTCGGTGTGGCGCGGGATGGCGGAGACGCGCACGCCGTCACGATACACCAGCGTATCACGACCGCCCTCCCTGATCTCGAGGCCTGCCGCCTTCAGCGCCCTGATGAGGTCGCGGCGCTTCACGCCGCGGCGCTCACACCCGCTCGATGATCGAGGCGATGCCCATGCCGCCGCCGACGCACATGCACATCAGGGCGCGCTTGAGGTTCCGACGTTCCAGCTCGTCCAGCATGGTCGAGACGAGGCAGCCGCCGGTGGCGCCCAGCGGGTGGCCCATGGCGATGGCGCCGCCGACGACGTTCAGTTTTTCCTCGGGCACGTCGAGATCCTTCTGCAGCCGCAGCTCGACCGAGGCAAAGGCCTCGTTGATCTCCACGAGGTCGATGTCGTCCATGGTCAGCCCGGCCTTCGCCAGCGCCTTCTTCGACGCCGGTCCCGGGCCTGTCAGCATGATCGTCGGGTCGGTCCCGGTCAGAGCGATGGAGACGACGCGGCCGCGGGGCTCGAGCCCCAGATCCTTGCCCGCCTGCTCCGAACCAAGCAGCACCAGGGAGGCGCCGTCCACGATGCCCGAGGAGTTACCCGGCGTGTGGACGTGGTTGATTCGCTCCACCGTCGGATACTTCGACAGGGCGATGTCGTCGTATCCGGCCTTGCCCATCGCTTCGAAGCTGGCGCGCAGGGCGCCGAGCTTCTGCATGTCCGTCTCCGGCTTGATGAAATCGTCGCGGACGAGGATGTCGAAGCCGTTCTCGTCCTTCACCGGCACGACGGAGCGGTCGAACCAGCCGCTGTCCCGCGCATGGGCCGCCTTCTTCTGGGATCCGACCGCGAAGGCGTCCACGTCGTCCCGGCTCCACCCCTCCAGCGTCGCGATCAGGTCGGCGCCGATGCCCTGGGGCACGAAGCCGGTGGCGATGTTGGTCTCCGGGTCCTCGGACATGGGCCCGCCGTCGGAGCCCATGGGCACGCGGCTCATGCTCTCATAGCCGCCGGCGGCCACCAGGTCCTCCCACCCGCTCGCCACCTTGGCGGCGGCGGTGTTGAAGGTGTCGAGGCCGGAGGCGCAGAACCGGTTCACCTGAGCGCCTGCCACGGTCTCGTCCCACCCGGCCTTCTGCAGCGCGATCTTGGGCAGGACCGAGCCCTGCTCGCCGGTCGGCATGACGCAGCCGAGCATCACGTCGTCCACGCGGGAGGTGTCCAGATCGTGACGCCCCTGCATCTCGTGCAGCAGCGTCGTCACCAGGTCGATGGGCTTCACCTCGTGCAGGGTCCCGTCGGCCTTGCCCTTGGAGCGGGGGGTGCGGATGGCGTCGTAGATCATCGCGGCTTCGGTCATGTCACGCGGCCTCCGGGTGCTCATAGCCCATGGAATCGAGCTGCTTGCGCAGCTCCAGCTTGCTGATCTTGCCCGTCGCGGTGTGCGGCAGAGCATCGAGATAGATGACGTCGTCGGGGATCTGCCACTTGGCGAAGTGCTCGGCGATCAGGGCCAGGACCTCGTCCTTCGGGGGCTTGGCGCCGTCGACGCCGACGACGCAGAGGATCGGGCGTTCGGCCCATTTGGGGTGCGGCACCCCGATGGCGGCGGCCTCGGCCACCTGCGGATGGGCGACGGCCGCGTTTTCCAGATCGATGGAAGAAA
>JBCCPD010000201.1:0-6902 GCA_039025075.1 Pseudomonadota bacterium
AGCTCGTCGCGCTTGAAATAGAGCTTGGCGCCGCCGAAGCGTTTGGTGAGGCGTTCGGCGAAGTAGAGGGGTGAGGGGCGGCCGACATAGTGCTTCCACAGGTCGTCCATCTCGGCCCAGAAGCTCTCATCCGTCTTGGCCTTCTCGTACTCGGCCTCGAGGTCGAGGATCAGGGGCATCAACGTCTCGGAGACGAAGCGCCCGCCGAAATCGCCGAAACGGCCGCTCTCATCGGGGCCGGTGCGGAAGCTGTTGAGGCCGTCGGGACTCATGATCTGCGCTCTCCCTTGCGTTCGAGCGCTGGTTTACCGGCGTCCAGGCGCGACGTCGATAGGGGCGCGAGGTCTCAGGTCGGAACGAACCGGTCCGGATCGGGAAAATGCGGTGGCAGGGCGCGACGGACCACGCGGGCGATCAGGATCACCACCTCGTCGTCGATGAGGGGCCAGCGCAGGGGCGAGGCCAGGTAGGCCGCGATCCGAGGCAGGGCGCAGACCCTTTCCCGATGGGCAGCGAGCTGGGGATAGGGGTCGAAGAGGCCTGGATCGCGCTCGGCATAGTGAGACGTCGCTTCGGCCAGAACCACGTCGGCGAAGCTCAGGCGGCCGCCGGCCACATGCGTCCTCCCGTCCGACAGCAGCGCCTCGAACCGCGGGCCGAACTTGGCCATCGCCCGCGCCATGCCGGCCAGAGCCGCCTCGGGCGTCGGCTGGAATGAAAAGCCGATAGCCGGCTCCACGAAGTCGGCGACGGCGCCCGCGGCCATGTCGATCAGCACCCGCTCCTGATCCTCGTCGCCGTACATGTCGCCGCGCCGCGCCAGCAAGCGGATCATCGCGCTGGTCTGCGAAAAGCGCTCCCCGTCCAGCTCCAACAGCGGCAGCTGATCGAACGGCAGTTTGCCGGTCGCCCGCAGCGCCTCCAGCCCTTCGGGCTGGGTCAGTCCGACGTTCTCGAACGCGATGCCGCAGGCCGCCAGCATCCAGCGGGTCGTCTCCGCCCGTCCGCGGCTGGCGAAATAGGTCAGCCTCGCCGTCATCGTCCCCCCTCCGATCGCCCTTCAGAGCGCGGCGTAGACCGCCCGCTCGAACGCGCCGTAGGCGGCCATGGCGTCGTCGTCCACGAAGGGCAAGTGCTGCATCATGATCACACCGGCGACCCCCGTCGTCGGGTCGATCCAATAATGGGTGTTCATCACCCCCGCCCAGGACAGCGAGCCGGCGCGCCGCATCCCCGGAACGTCCGCCTCGTTGCGCATGAAGCCGAGCGTGTAGGTCTTGTCGATCCCTGGAAAGAGGTCGATGTCGCAGCCCAGCCCCGGATTGGTCGTCTTCTGCCGGGTCAGCACGGCGGCATCGGCGCCCTTCACGGACATCGCCGCCGCGGTCTCCTCCGACAGCACCCGCGTGCCGTCGAGGGCGCCGCCGCCCAGCATCATGCCGCAGAACCGAGCGTAGTCCTGCGCCGTCGTGTTGAGCGCGTGGCCCATGCCGTAGAATTCGGGGTTCGAGGGGAGATCCATCTCGATCACCTGGAACCCGTCCGGCGTGTTGGCATGGACCGCCACCTTGCGGGAGGCCATGTCCGGCGTGAACTCGACATCGGTGGAGGTCATGCCGAGCGGGTTCAGGATCTCCCGCTTCAGGAAGGCGTCGATGCGCTCGCCCGCCACCTCCTCCACCATGCGGCCGACCCAGTCTGTGGAGAGGCCGTAGGCCCAGGACGTTCCCGGATCGAATTGGAAGGGGAAGAACTTCAGCGCCGCGAGCTGGCCGGTGAGCGTCGGAAAGCCCTCGGCGACTTCCATGTACTTGGCCTGGCCGGCGTTCCACACGTCATAGGTCAGGCCGGAGGTATGGGTCAGCAGATGGCGGAGCGTCACGTCGGTCTCGGGCGCGCGCAGGATCGGCGCGTCGCCGTCGAAGCCGTCGAGCACCTGGATCTCGCCGATCTCCGGCAGGACGGTCTTGGCCGGCGCGTCCAGATCGAGCCGCCCCTCCTCGACCAGCTTCATGGCCGCGACCGAGCCCACCGCCTTGGTCATCGAGAAGGCTCGGAAAACGCTGTCCACCGTCATCGCGTCGTCGCCGCCCACGGCGCGAACGCCGTGCGCGCTTTCGTGGATCACGCCGGAGCGGTCCCGCGCCACGACGCTCAGCCCGACGGCGTGGCCGTCCGCGACGGCCTGATCCATGGCGGCGGAAATGGAATCGATCGCGGGCATGGCGTCCCTCCCTTCTTGTCTTTGCCTGCGAAGCCTAGCCGCGCCGCCGCGTCGCGCCTATCGGTTTCGCGCGCGCCGGAGCCTTCGGAGGTCTCGGGCGTTGAAGCGTCACGCGGCGGGCTTGAGCGTCCGCACCGCGTCCATGAAAGCGTCGATCAAGGCCGGGTCCTTGACCCCAGGGGCGCTTTCGACGCCGGAGGAGAGATCGAGCTGGGCCGCGCCGGTGGCGCGGACCGCCCCCGCCGCCGTCGCGCGCGTCAATCCGCCGGCGAGCATCCACGGAACCGGCCAGCGCCGCCCCGCGATCAGCCGCCAGTCGAACGGAAGCCCGTTGCCGCCCGGGCGGTCATCCTCCGGCGCGGGCTTGGCGTCGACCAAAAGCATGTCGGCGACGCGCCCATGCGCGTCCAAGGCCGGCAGGTCCGCCTCGGTCGCCACGCCGACCGCCTTCATCACCGGCAGGCCGTAGCGGTCGCGCACCTGCGCCACGCGCTCCGGCGGCTCAGAGCCGTGCAGCTGCAGCATGTCGATCGGCGCGGCGTCCAGCACCGCGTCCAGCAGCGCGTCGTCGGCGTCGACCGTCAGCAGCACTTTGGTCAGACCGGGCGGCGCGGAGGCGGCCACCTGCGCAAGACGCGGGATCTCCAGATGCCGGGGCGATTTGGGGAAGTGCACGAAGCCGGCATAGGCCGCGCCGGCCCGCGCCGTCGCCGCGACGATGTCCGGCGTGGTCAGACCGCAGACCTTGACGCGCACGACCATGGCCAGGGTCAGACGCGGCCTAGGAGGCCGCCCTCCTCACCGGTGCGCGGCCGCGCAGTCGCCGCCAAGCGTGCCCGCAGGACATAGTCTTTCCAATGGCGCAAAGCAGCCTCCAAAAGCGGCGAGCGCGGCTCAGTCGTCGCCGACGTCTTCGCCGTCGTTGAGCCGCATGCGCAGCTCCTTGCCGGTCTTGAAGAACGGGACGTGCTTCTCCGGCACGGGCACCGACTCGCCCGTGCGCGGGTTGCGGCCCATCCTGGCGTCCCGCTTCTTGACGGAGAAGGCGCCGAACCCTCGCAGCTCGACCCGGTCGCCATTGGACAGCGCGCCGGCGATCTCATCGAACACCGTGGAAACGATGCGCTCGACGTCGCGGTGGTAGAGGTGAGGATTCTCCTCGGTCAGACGCTGGATCAGCTCCGACTTGATCATGCGGCCTCCCTCGCGGCGGTTAATCCGCCGACCCCGGCTTCGGATCGTGAGCGGCAGTATTGGACGGGTCGTCGCGCTTGTCGATTCAGAATTCCATCTCAGAATTCAATTCAGGATGGAATACAGTCTCTGGCCGATGGGCATTCGCGTCTCAAGCGCCAGGCCGCCGTCCGGCAGGCGCACGCCCAAAACGCGCATCCACAGGGGCCGGATCTCGATCTTTTCGATGCGGCGCGTGGGCAGGGACGGGTCTACGCCTTGATCGGCGAGCCAGCCGCGCGCCTCCACCGGGCCGCCGATCTGATCGATCAGGCCCCGCTCCAACGCCTGGCGGCCGGTGAAGACGCGGCCGTTGGCGGCGAGGTCGAGCTGCGCGCCCTCTAGCCCCCGACGGTCTGCGACAAGTCCTCGGAACCAGCCATAGGCGTCCTGCAGCACCTCCTCGTCCCAAGCCCGCGTGGCGATCGTGCCGTCCGAGACGAAGGAGGGGTTGGCCTTGAACTCGTCGGAGCGTTCCTCGTCGATGCGGATGCCCAAGCGATCGAGCAGGCCGGAGATGTTTGGCCGTTGCCGCACCACGCCGATGGAGCCCGTCAGCGTGTTGCCCCGGGCGATGATGTGGTGCGAGGCGATGGCGGCGATGTAGCCGCCGGAGGCCGCGACCTCCCCCATCAGGGCCACCACGGGCTTGGAGGCGGAGATCTCGCGCACCGTTTCGAACAGCGCCTCGGCCCCGGTGGTGGTCCCGCCGGGACTGTCGACGCGCAAGACGAGCGCGCGCGCGTCCGGATCGCTGGCGAGCGCGCGCAGCAGCGCGTCCCGCTCCGGATCCACGGTGATCACGCCCACGACCTCGTGCAGCGCCACGTAGGGTCCCGGCGGGTCCGCCGCGTCCCGCGCCACCTGCAGGGCGCCGTTCGCGCCCCAGACGAAGGCGATCAGGGCCAGGACCCAGAACGCCCGCCAGAACGTGAAGAGGCGCCGCTTGGGGCGCCTCTCCGTCGTCGCGTCGTAAAGGTCGGACATGCCGGCCGCTTACTCGTCGCCGCGCTCTTTGAGCGCCGCGCCCAGGATGTCGCCGAGCGAGGCGCCGGAGTCCGAGGACCCGTACTGCTCGACCGCTTCCTTCTCCTCGGCGATCTCGCGCGCCTTGATCGACAGCGACAGGCGGCGGGAGGACTTGTCGATGTTGGTCACCCGCGCATCGATCTTGTCGCCCACGCTGAACCGCTCCGGCCGCTGATCGGCCCGGTCTCGGGCGAGGTCGGAGCGGCGGATGAAGGCCTTCATGCCCTCGTGCTCCACCTCGACGCCGCCATCCTCGATCGCCGTCACCGCCACGGTGACGATGTCGCCCCGCTTGATGCCGCCGGCGGCCGCCGCGAAGCTGTCCTCGCCCAGCTGCTTGATGCCCAGGGAGATGCGTTCCTTCTCGACGTCCACGTCGAGCACCACGGCCTTGACCATGTCGCCCTTGGTGTAGTCCTGGATCGCGTCGTCGCCGGAGCGGTCCCAGTCCAGGTCGGAAAGGTGCACCATGCCGTCGATGTCGCCCTCGAGACCGATGAACAGGCCGAACTCGGTGATGTTCTTGACCTCGCCCTCGACCTCCTTGCCCGCCGGGAAGTTCTCGGCGAAGGCGTCCCAGGGGTTCTGCAGGGTCTGCTTGAGGCCCAGGCTGACGCGCCGCTTCACCGGGTCGACGTCCAGCACCATCACCTCGACTTCCTGAGAGGTCGACACGATCTTGCCCGGATGGACGTTCTTCTTGGTCCAGGACATCTCCGAGACGTGCACCAGGCCCTCGACCCCCGGCTCCAGCTCCACGAAGGCGCCGTAGTCGGTGATGTTAGTGACGCGGCCGGCGATCTTCATGCCGGACGGGTACTTGGCCTCCACGCCCTCCCAAGGATCGGCCTGAAGCTGCTTCATGCCGAGCGAGATGCGATGCGTCTCCTTGTTGATCTTGACCACCTGGACCTTGAGGGTCTCGCCGATGGTCACGATCTCCGAAGGGTGGTTAACGCGCCGCCAGGCCATGTCCGTGACGTGCAGCAGGCCGTCGACGCCGCCGAGGTCCACGAACGCGCCGTAATCGGTGATGTTCTTGACCACGCCGTCGACCGTGTCGCCCTCCTTCAGGCGCGCGACGACCTCCGCGCGCTGCTCGGCGCGGGACTCTTCGAGCACCGCACGGCGGGAGACGACGATGTTGCCGCGGCGGCGGTCCATCTTGAGGATCTGGAACGGCTGCGGCACGCCCAGCAGCGGGCCGATGTCGCGCACCGGGCGCACGTCCACCTGGGAGCCGGGGAGGAACGCCACCGCGCCGCCGAGATCGACGGTGAAGCCGCCTTTGACGCGGCCGAAGATCTGGCCTTCGACGCGGGCGTCCTTCTCCTGCGCCGCTTTCTCCAAACGATCCCAGGCCTCTTCGCGACGGGCCTTGTCGCGGCTGAGGACGGCTTCGCCCCGCGCGTTCTCGACCCGGTCGAGATAGACCTCGACCTCGTCGCCGACGTTCAGCTCGACGTCGTCGCCGCCCTTCGAGAATTCCTTGAGGTCGATGCGGCCTTCCATCTTGAAGCCGATGTCGACCAGAGCTTGTCCATTGTCGATCGAGAGGATCTTGCCGCGGACGACGGTGCCTTCTTCAGGCGTGGCGATCTCGAAGCTTTCCTGAAGCAGGGCTTCGAAGTCTTCCATGGTGGCGGTGGCCAATGTGCAGTCTCCAGCGTGTGCGTTTTTTCGGGCCGACCGGTTGGGTCCGGCGGTCTTTTGCGGGTTGCGGGAAGCGGCCGCCCTTCAAACACGAAGGCCCGGGGATTGCCCGAGCCTGCTCGATCAGCCTTCGCGTTTTCTTGTTATCAGCGCAGCCGCTTCAGCGATGGCGCGGTCTATAGTCAATTCGGTGGTGTCGAGCAAGAGCGCGTCGTCCGCGGGCTTCATGGGCGCGTCGGGGCGGCCCGCGTCGCGGGCGTCGCGGCGGCGCAGATCGGCCAGCACCTGCTCGAAGCACAGGCCCGGAAGCTCCGCCTGACGGCGGCGGGCCCGGGTCTCGTCGGAGGCGGTGACGAAGATCTTCACCTCCGCCTCCGGGCAGACCACGGTGCCGATGTCCCGCCCGTCCAGCACCGCGCCGCCCAGACGCCGGGCGAAGGCGCGCTGGAAGTCCAGCAGCGCGGCCCGCACCTCCGGGATCGCCGCGACGATGGAGGCGGCCTCCCCGGCCGGGCCGGTGCGCAGGTCGTCGCGCGCCAGGTCCTGGTCCGTCAGCGCCCGCGCCGCGGCGACGGCGTCGTCGGCCGAAAAGGGGTCCGCCGCATCCCGCGCCTTGGCCCCGACCGCGCGGTAAAGGAGCCCGGTGTCGAGATGAGCCAGCCCGAAGCGAGCCGCCAAGGCCTTGGCGAGCGTGCCTTTTCCCGCCGCCGCCGGCCCGTCCAGGGCCACCGTGAAGGGCGCGTCGCTCATTGGGTCGTCAGCT
>JBCCPD010000202.1:0-6881 GCA_039025075.1 Pseudomonadota bacterium
GGCGAGAGCGCGGCGGCGAGGGAGAGGGCGGCCGCCGCTCGGGGGTCAGGCAAGGCCGAGGAGGAAGGCGAGGCCGGCGAGGGAGATGGCGCCGCCGCCGGCCTGGAGGGCGAGGCGGCCTCGGGGCCAGCGGGCGAGCGCGCCGAAGGCGATGCCGAGCATGTGCAGGAGCCCCGTGGCGAGGACGAAGCCGACGGCGTAGGCGGCGGGGGTCGCGGCCTTGGGCAGCTCGGTCCCGTGGGCGTGGCCGTGGAAGATGGCGAAGACGCCGACTATGGCGGCGGCGGCCGGCAGCGGCAGGCGCGCCTTGAGGACGATCATCAGGCCCAGGACCGCGGCGGAGGCGGCGATGCCGGCCTCGACCGCGGGGAGAGGGACGCCGAGTATGCCGAGCGCGGCGCCCAAGGCCATGACCAGAGGGAAGACCACCGGCAGGAGCCAGATGGCCGGCGCGCCGAGGAAGGCGCCCCAGAGGCCCACGGCGACCATGGCCAGCACGTGGTCCCAGCCGGCGAGGGGGTGGAGGAAGCCGCTGAGGAAGCCTCCGGGGCCGCCATGGGAGTGGTCCGCGTGCGCGAGGGCGACGCAGGGCAGCAGGATCAGCGCTGCGGCGAGGGCCGGGAGGGCGCGGGGTCTTGGGCTCACGGGCGGGGTCCTTCCATGGGGGTGCCCGGGGGAAGCTGGCATGGGGGCCGGGGCCGGGCAACGGATTTGCGGCGGCTCGGGGCGCGGCTGGACGCGGGGCGCGGGACGGGCGAGGCTGCAGCCCGAAGGCGCGCCGGACGAGCGCGCGGCAGGGAGGATTGCGGAGATGGGCATGCTCGAGGGCAAGGTCGCGCTGATCACCGGCGCGGGGCGCGGGATCGGCCGGGCCATGGCGGAGGCGATGGCGGCCGAGGGCGCCAAGGTGGTGGTCAACGACCTCGGCGGAGGGTCGAAGGGCGACGCAGGGGACGAGAGCGACGCGCCGGCGAAGGAGACCGTCCAGGCGATCCGCGCGGCGGGGGGCGAGGCGGAGGCGGATTTCGGCTCGGTCGCCGACCGGGGCGACGCCAAGGCGATGGTGGAGCGGGCGCGGGACGTCTTCGGCGGGCTCGACATCGTGGTCAACAACGCCGGCGTGCTGCGCGACGCGATCTTCCACAAGATGACGTGGGAGGATTGGGACACGGTGATCGGAGTGCACCTGACCGGGTCGTTCAACGTCTCGCGGCATGCGGCGGAGGTGTTCCGGGCGCAGGGGTCGGGGCGGTTCATCCACTTCACGTCGACCTCGGGCCTGATCGGGAATTTCGGGCAGGCGAACTACGCGGCGGCGAAGCTGGGGATCGCGGCGCTGTCGAAGTCGATCGCGCTGGACATGTCGCGGTTCGGCGCGACCTCGAACTGCATCGCGCCCTTCGCCTGGAGCCGGATGATCGGGACGATCCCGATGACCTCGGAGGCGGAGATCGCGCGGGTGGAGAAGATCAAGAAATCGACGCCGGAAAAGATCGCGCCGCTGGCGGTGGCCCTCGCCTCCGACGCAGGGGCGGAGGTGACGGGGCAGATTTTTGCTGTGCGCCTGAACGAGATCTTTCTGATGTCGCAGCCGCGGCCGGTGCGGTCGGTGCATGCGGGCGACGGGTGGACGGCGCAGGCGGTCGCGGAGACGGCGTTCCCGGCGCTGAAGGCGCACTTCTACGGGCTGGATCGGTCGGCGGACGTGTTTTCCTGGGATCCGATCTGAGGGCCGGCGCGGGTCGGCCGAGGCGGGCGGAAACGACGGCGCATAAAGCGCTTCTTCAGGATTGAATGGTTGGGTCGGTCTCCCAGGTCTCGCGGGGGAGAGGACATGTCGAACCTGAAGCTCTACGCCGCAGGGCTCGCTTTGGCCGCAGGGTTCGCCGCGGCGATGCTCTCGGCGCTCGAGTGGAGCGTGGAATCCGCCGTCTCGGCCAGCGCCGTCGGCAAGGCGCAGGCGTGGGGCGCGGCGGTGTCAAGCCGCCTGCCCGACCTCGCCGGCATCGCCGACGGCCGCGAGCTGTCGGAGCGGGAGACCGAGGACATCCTTTCGCTGAGCGCCATGGACAACGTGCTGCGCTTCGGGTTGTTCGATTCGGAGGGACGCTTCGCGCTGAGGGTGGAGCAGGGGCGCGTGCACTACACGGCCGACCTGTGGAACATGCCCGGCCCCGCGCCCTTCGAGGTGGCGCGCACCGGTCGGTCCCAAGCGGAGGTGCATGACGGCCGGGACAAGGTCAACCGCCCCGACGTCTACGCCCGCGCTTTCGTGCCGCTGCGCGGGCCGGGCGGGGCGCTCAGCGGCGTCGCCAAGGTTTATGTCGATCAGACCGAAACCGCGAACGTCATGGCGCGCAGCGGCACCGCCTTCGCCGCGATCGTCAGCGGGGCGAGCCTGCTCGCCTTCGGGACCTTCACCTGGCTTCTGGCGGGCCAGCGCCGAACCGCCGAGCTGGCGCGGGAGGATGCGGACTACCTGTCGCGCTTCGACCCGCTGACCGGTCTGCTGAACCGGCGGGAGTTCTTCGCCCGCGCCGCAACCCCCCGCGGCCGGCCCGACGCGGTCGCGTTTCTCGACCTCGACCGGTTCAAGGAGATCAACGACGCCCACGGCCATGCCGCCGGCGACGCCTTTCTGGTTCACGTGGCCGAGGCGCTGCGCGAAGCCGCCGGCCCGCGCGACCTGGTCGCCCGGCTGGGCGGCGACGAGTTCGTGATCGCCTTCTACGGCCGCGATCGCGCGGCGCTGGAACGGCGGGCGCGCGACGCGCGGGCGCGCTGCAGAGCGCCGTTCGAGCATGACGGGCGCACGCTGTCGGGGACGATCAGCGCGGGGATGAACCACCTGGCCGTGGGCGAGGACCTCGATCGGGGGCTCGCCCATGCCGACATCGCGCTCTACGCCGCCAAGGCCGGCGGGCGCGACGACCTGGCCATCTACGGCGACGAGATGAGCCGCATGCTCGATGAACGGCGGCGGTTGGAGCGGAGGCTGCGCGCCGCGCTCGACGCCGGAGAGCTGGGGCTGCACTTCCAGCCGCTGGTCTCAGCCGACGGGGCGAGGACGGTGGGGTTCGAGGCGCTGGCGAGGCTCGACGACGAGGACGGCGTCGCCATCCCGCCCGACCGGTTCATCACGCTCGCCGAGGAGCTGCGGCTGGTCAGCCGGCTGGGCGACGAAGTGCTGGCGCGCGCCTGCCGCGCGGCGGCGTCCTGGCCGGAGACGTGGTTCGTGGCCGTGAACCTTTCGGCCGAGCAGTTCCGCGACGGCGGTCTGCCCGATCGGGTGCGCGCGGCGATGGAGACGTCGGGGATCTCCCCGTCGCGGTTGGAGCTGGAGATCACGGAGACGGCGCTGCTGGAGGACGCGGACTCGGCGATGCTGCAGATCGACGCGCTCAAGGAGATGGGCGTGACCGTGGCGATGGACGATTTCGGCACGGGCTTTTCGAGCCTCAGCTATCTGTGGCGCTTCGGTTTCGACCGCATCAAGATCGACCGATCCTTCGTGGCGGCGCTGGACGACGCGCCGGAGAAGGCGCGGCAGATCATCGAGACGATCGTGATCCTGGGCCGGCGCATGGACATG
This sequence comes from Pseudomonadota bacterium, assembly GCA_039025075.1. Taxonomy (GTDB): domain Bacteria; phylum Pseudomonadota; class Alphaproteobacteria; order Rhodobacterales; family Rhodobacteraceae; genus Albimonas. The sequence continues at coordinate 3,593 of JBCCPD010000202.1, forward strand.
AAGGTGACCGCCGAGGGCGTGGAGACGGAAGCGCAGGCGCAGCTGCTGCGTGAGCTGGGCTGCGACGTTCTGCAGGGGTTTCTGTACGGCCGCGCGCGGCCGCTGGAACAGGCGGAGGCGCGCGCGGCGGGGTGAGCGGGCGCTGCGGCGCGGCAGGCGGGGCGGCGTGGGGCCGCGGGGGCTTTCGTCGTCGCCGCCCTGCCGTCGAGAGCGGCGGAGGGCGGATAGGGCTCGCGCACGTTGGCCACGGGTGGACGGCGCAGGGAGTGGCGGAGACGGCCTTCCCGGCGCTGAGGGCGCATTTCCATGGGCTGGACCGGTCGGCGGATGTGTTTTCGCGGGATTTGATTTGAGGGGTGCTCAAGGTTGAGCACGCGTGTGAAGGTTGATTTTGTTGAAGGCTTTAGTCGTATGCGCCGCTTTGGGGCATGTGGGCGTTGAGGCGGAAACCTCTAAACTGGGCGGAGAGTGGCGACCCAGGCGACGAGGCGCTCGACGAAAGTGGTGAACGCCTCGGCGAACTGAATGTCGCCGGCGTAGGCGGCGGCGGCGCTGAGCCCGAGGGTGGTGGCGACCGCGGCCGAGGTTCCGAGGGTCTTTCCGTAGGACTTGGCGAATTCCTCGGTGAAGAGACCGCTCGTTCGCTCCCAGATCGAGGCGACCTCGGCCACGGGTTTGGCGACCTCGGACGGCGCGACAGGCGACGGCTCTAGCCGGGCGGCAAGCGCGGCCATCTGCTGCTTCAACTCATCGAAGTCCTCGGGGCCGAGGCGCTCTTCGGGCGGCGGATTGTTGTCGCCGATGCCGCGGGACCGAGGGGCGTTGGCGTCGAGCGCGGCCAGGACGTTCCGGGCGGCCTCGATCAGCCCTGCGCGGGCGTTGGCTTCCTCTGGCGTCTGAAAGGCGGCGGCAGGCGCATGCTGCAAGCCGCTTTGCGCGGAGCGCAGTTCGTTGATCCAGCGGCTAATTTGCGCGAGCACGGGATCGGCCTCAGCCCGCTGGGCTTGGATTTCTTCCATCCGTCGCAGAATGGCTTCGTTGAGGACCTTCGCCCCGGCGTCCCAGACCTTGGGCGGCTGGAGGCGGGCGCGTTCGAGTTCCCAGTCGATCGGATCGCCGCGGAGGCGCGCATCGTACCAGTCGGTCCAGACGTGCCAGTGTTCATCGCCCCGTTGCCGTAGGTGAACGCGAAGACTAGCCCATGCATTTACGGCCCAGACCCGTATTGCGCCGGTCTCGGCAAAGCCCATTGTCGGCCAAAGTGGCGATCCAAAGACGACCCGAGTCTTCTGACCTGCAGCGCGGGCCTTTGCATCTGCAGCGGAGGCGAAAGTAAAGTCGGATCCCCCAGCCGGACTCCAGCCATATTGAGCGACTAAGCTCGCCGCCGACGGTTCGGTGTTGGTGGCCGAGAAAGATGCATGGTGAAAGGCGCTGGCAGCCCCACTCTCGGTCGCTTCGAAGGCAGACAACGCGTCCATAGATACGGCGGCAACTGCGGCGTCCAAAGCATGGTTTCCAATTCTCCTAGCGGCGGCGCGGACAAGGGCGCTATTCACGCCAGCCTCTACTTCGTCGGACCAGCCGCTTGCTACCCATTGCGGCGTCAGCATGCGCAACAAAAGCAGCGCGAACCGTGCCGCTTTGTCGTCACCTTCCGGCAGCTCAGGTACGCGGATTAAAAATGGAACAGAACGCAATGCCGAACGCAAAGCAATCGTCGACGATACCTCGAGCGGCTGCGTTAGGAGCCATGCCTCCGCTTCCGCTCGATCTGTGAAGTCGGGAAGCTCATCCGTCATCCGCCCAGCCTTAAATTTACGTGAGCCTAGCGTGGGCCACGGCACTTGCGAAGCGCCGTCAGCCGCCCGGGTTAAAGTGCGCATACACCGTCTCCGCCACGCTCTCCGAGATCCCCTTCACCGCCTTGAGGTCCTGCAGCCCTGCCCGGCTCACCGCCTTGGCGCTGCCGAAATGGGCCAGGAGGGCGCGCTTGCGGGCGGCGCCGACGCCGGTGATCTCGTCCAGGGGGTTCTTCATCTGGCTTTTCGCGCGCTTGGCGCGGTGGGCGCCGATGGCGAAGCGGTGGGCTTCGTCTCGGAGGCGTTGGACGAAGTACAAGGTCGGGGAGCGGTGCGGGAGGGCGAAGGGGGGGCGGCCGGGGGCGTGGAAGAGCTCTTTGCCGGCGTCGCGCTCCTCGCCTTTGGCGACGCCCACGAGGGAGACGTCGTCGGCGCCTAGGTCGGAGAGGGTTTCGCGGGCGGCCGTCAGCTGGCCGGCGCCGCCGTCGATGAGGACGAGGTCGGGCCAGAGGCCCTTTTCGCGGTCGGGGTCCTCTTTCTGAAGGCGGGAGAAGCGGCGCTCGAGCACCTCGCGCATCATGGCGAAGTCGTCGGCGGGGGCCGTGTCCGGGTTCTTGATGTTGAACTTGCGGTACTGGGATTTTTCCAGGCCCTCTGGGCCGGCGACGATCATGGCGCCGACGGCGTTGGTGCCCATGATGTGGGAGTTGTCGTAGACCTCGACCCGGCGCGGAGGGACGTCGAGGTCGAAGGCCTCGGCGAGGCCGTCCAGGAGTTTTGCTTGGGCGCTGGTCTCGGCGAGTTTTCGGCCGAGGCTTTCGCGGGCGTTGCGGTGGGCTTGCTCGACGAGGAGGCGTTTTTCGCCGCGGAGGGGGACGGAGAGCTCGACCTTGCGGCCGCGCTTTTCGGAGAGGACCTCGGCGAGGAGATCCTGGTCGCGGGCGGGCTCGCTGAGGAGGATGAGGCGCGGGGGCTCCTTGGTGGAGTAGAACTGGACGAGGAAGGCCTCGAGGATCTCGTCGGGGTCGGCGCCGGCGCCGGTGCGGGGGTAGTAGGCGCGGTTGCCCCAGTTCTGGTGGGCGCGGAAGAAGAAGACCTGGACGCAGGCCTCTCCGCCCTCTTGGTGGAGGGCGACGACGTCGGCCTCCTGCACGGATTCGGGGTTCACGCCCTGGGAGGACTGGACCTGGGTGAGGGCCTGGATGCGGTCGCGGATGGCGGCGGCGCGTTCGAATTCGAGGGCGGCGGAGGCGGCCTGCATTTCAGTGGCGAGCTGGGCCTGGATGCGGGTGGTCTTGCCGTCGAGAAATTCGACCGCGTCGCGGACGGTGGCGGCGTAGTCCTCTTCGGAGATGCGGCCGACGCAGGGGGCGGAGCAGCGTTTTATTTGGTGGAGGAGGCAGGGCCTCGTGCGGCTGTCGAACACGCTGTCCGAGCAGGAGCGCAACTGAAAAACCTTTTGCAGCTGGTTGAGGGTGCGGTTGACC
>JBCCPD010000203.1:0-6810 GCA_039025075.1 Pseudomonadota bacterium
CTCGACCTCCTCGCGAACCTGCCCGCGGGCGAAAAAACCCTCGCCCCCGGCGCCCGCGCTCTCATCCCCACCGGCCTCGCCCTCGAGATCCCGCCGGGCTACGAGGCCCAGGTCCGCCCCCGCTCCGGCCTCGCCCTGCGCAAGGGGCTCACCGTCGCCAACGCCCCAGGGACCATCGACAGCGACTATCGCGGCGAAGTCGGCGTGATCCTGATCAATCTCGGCCCCGAGCCGGCCGAGATCGCCCATGGCGACCGCGTCGCCCAGCTGGTCCTCGCTCCCGTCTGCCGCCTCGCCTGGGTCGAGACCGACGCCCTCTCGGACACCGCCCGAGGCGCCGGAGGCTTCGGCTCCACAGGCGTCGCCGCCCCCGGCGCAGCGGCTTCGAAAACATGATCAAACTCAACCGAAAGACGCTGCTTGCCGTGGAAGCCGTCGCCGACATCGCCTTCAACGCCCGCCCCGACCCGGTGCAGGCCCGCGATCTGGCCGACCGCCAAGGCATCCCCCAGCGCTACCTGGAACAGGCCCTGCAGGCCCTCGTCCGCGCCGGCGTCCTCAAAGGCGTGCGCGGCCCCCGCGGCGGCTACACCCTGGCGCGCGAACGCCGCCGCATCACCGTCGGCGACGTGGTGCGCATCGTTTCGGCGCTGGAGGCGGACGAAGGCGAAGACGCCCTCGCCTCCCCCCTCGGCGCCGCCGTCGTCGCGCCCATGTGGGAGGAGCGGCAGACCGCCCTCCTCGCCCGTTTCGACAAGATCACCATGGAAACGCTCAGCCGCGACGGCCGCGCCAAAGGCGTGCCCCGCGCCGACGAACCCGCGCCAGACTTCACGATCTGAAAGCCCGAGCCAGGGCCCAAGGGAGGACCGCATGAACGCGCCCGAGACAGTCAAAGCCGACGCTCCGAAGACCGACTGGACCCCGCCGCGAGGCCGGATCTACGACGACGTCACCCAGACCATCGGCGCCACGCCCCTGGTCCGCCTCTCCCGCCTGGCCGAAGACGCCGGCGTGAAGGCCGAGCTGCTCGCCAAGCTCGAATTCTTCAACCCCATCGCGTCCGTGAAAGACCGCATCGGCGTCAACATGATCGAAGCGCTCGAGCGCGCCGGAACCATCGCCCCCGGCGCCACCCTCATCGAGCCCACCTCCGGCAACACCGGCATCGCGCTCGCGTTCGCCGCCGCCGCCAAGGGCTACAAGCTGATCCTCTGCATGCCCGAGTCGATGTCCATCGAGCGCCGCAAGATGCTGGCCCTGCTGGGCGCCCGCCTGGAACTCACCGAAGCCCCCAAAGGCATGAAAGGCGCCATCGCCCGAGCCGAAGAACTCGCGGCGGAGATCCCCGACGCCGTCATCCCCCAGCAGTTCGAGAACCAAGCCAACCCCGCCATCCACGACGTCACCACGGCCGAGGAGATCTGGGCCGACGCCGCCGGCCAGGTCGACGTCTTCATCTCGGGCGTCGGCACCGGCGGCACCCTCACCGGCGTCGCCCGCACGCTCAAGCCCCGGCTTCCGTCCTTGCATGTCGTGGCGGTGGAGCCCGAAGACAGCCCGATCCTCTCCGGCGGCGAGCCGGGCCCTCACAAGATCCAGGGCATCGGCGCAGGCTTCGTGCCCGGCATCCTCGACGCCGCGCTGATCGACGAGGTCCTGACCATCGGCAACGAAAGCGCCTTCGAGCACGCCCGCCGCATGGCGGCCCTCGAAGGCATCCCCGGCGGCATCAGCTCCGGCGCCGCCGTCGCCGCGGCGCTGGAGATCGCCGAGCGGCCTGAGATGGAGGGCAAGCGCATCGTGATGATCCTGCCCAGCTTCGCCGAACGGTATCTTTCGACGGCTCTTTTCGACGGCCTCTGAGCCCCCGGACGTCAAATTGCCCCGGCGCCGAGCGACGCTCGGCGCCGGAGCGTCAAGCCGAAGGCGCGCGGATCAGCGAACCGACCTCTTCGCTTAGGGGCCAGGGGCCCGAACGCGTCGGAACGCACTCGGCAAAGGGACGTCGCCCCCCCGTGGCCGAGAAACGACCAGAGCGGCTCGGCCTTCGCCGCCTCCACCGAAATCCGCAGCGCCGCCGCGTCGCTCACCGCCGGAACAAAGGCGCCCAGCCCGAACTCCCAGCGCATCACCGCGCCCGTCGCCTCGAACCCGAGGGTCGGCACGCCGTCCTTCGGCCCCAACGGACAGGGCGCCGCCTTCGCCAGCCGCGCCTCCAGCGCCACCGGCTTGGCGACCCCGTTCATGGTCGGATCGCCGGTCACCTCCGCCGAATCCTCGCCCGCCCCTCGATGGAGGTCGAGGCGAAGGAGATCAGGTCGCCCTCCTCGGCGCCGAAGAAATCACCCGACATCAGGTGCTGGACCGGCGCCGAAACGCTCGAATGAGCGGGTCCGGTATCGCCATTTTCGAGCAGCATCTCGCCCTCGAAGCCGCCAAATATGCCGTAGCTCGTCGGAAAACCCAGGTGGTCTCAGCCGAAGACCCCCTGCCGATGCGCGGCGTCGACCACGTAGCGCTCGGCCCGGGGCCAAGCCTCATATCCACCATGCGACCACGGCGGCGAGCGCGATGGCTGCGGAGCCTGTCGCCGCGAGGCGGTCGAGCCGTACGGCGGCCCTGCGCAAGCCCTTCAGCCGGCAGACCGCGCGTTCGAGAAGGTTCCGGCGGGCGTCAGCATCTCGATCGAACGGATGCAGGCGCTTGCGATGCGGGGTGTTCGGGATCGCGGGCGTCGATCCGCTCTCGAGCGGCCAAGCCCGCAAGGCATCGCCGTTGCAGGCGCGATCCGCCGGAAAGGTCGCCGTCGCCGTCGCAGGCCGCCGGGCGATGAGGTCGCCGGCGCGGGGGCGTCGCCAAGCCGGCCGGCCGTGACGTCCTAGGCGACCCGCCGCCCGCGCGGGTTCGCGACGCCCTGCAGCTTGGTCGTCGGACAGCCCGTCGCCCGGCCGTCGAACGCTGGCATTCGCAAAGTGGGGCGAAACTGCCCGATGGCGCTGGCGGCGGCCCCCGGGCCAGGGGAATTCAGTACTCCAGATCAGATCCCTGTCCCCTCCGCTCCGCTTGCCGCCGACCGGCGCGCCATGGCCCGGGCGCCGCGGTCCGGCATCCGCTCCGCCGGCGGGCCGCCGGCGGCGGCGAGGGCCCCGAAGGCGCTGTGCAGCACGCCCGTCTTCGCCCGACGGACCCAGCCGGCGGTACAGCGTCTTGCGCGGACCGGCGCGCGCTGGCGCGTCGGACCGGCGGCAGCCGCTGATCGGAACGTGGACGGCGCCCGACATCTCCCTGCGGTCATCGACGAGAGGCCTGCCGCGGGCGTCGGTAGGAAGATGCGGCCCGATCCGCGCGGACCGCTCGTCGCTCAGTCGGAACGCGTTTGCCGTTCCATCTCTCCTGCCAAGGAGGGCGATGGCCTCTCGAAACCCATACGAGCGGAACCCCGACGATGGGTCTTGGCCCTAGGTCGACGCAGGGGCCGCGACGGCTCCGAGGGGCAGCGCCCCGGCAGCCCCTCGAAGGGTCGCGCGCACAGACTCTCTTCCGTGCCTTCGCGGCCATGACCCCGCGCCGATGACGCCGTCCCGACCGCCTGCGAAGCCTCGACCGCTTCGCCGCCGCTCCAGGACTACTTGCAGCGCTACCGACGCTTTGTTGCGCACACCGGCGCCGCGACCGCCTCCGACGACCCCCCGCGCCGTCGTCACCCGCACTCAGGCGCTCGACGCCGCGCTCGCCATCCTCCAGGGAAACGGAGCGACCGCAGTCGCCCATGCCGCGGCCGGCGAGGCCACCGGCATCGCCCGCAGCACGCTCCACCGCTGCTGGCCGGACGCCAAGGCTCTGCGCAACGACGCCTTCGAGCGCGCCGCCCGCGCCCCCAAGTCTGCGCCGCAGACCGACGTCCCCCTGCGCGCCGACCCCAAGCGCATGCCGACCTTCCTGGTGATGGCGCTGGCCGAGACCCGCTTGGGGCGGCATCGTTCCCGAGGGGTCGTCTCCGCCGCCACGAACGCCGAGGCGCGCACGGTGATCGACAGGTTCATGACCGACCCGATCGCCGGCGTCGACCAGGTCTTCGCCGCCGTTCAGGCCCGGGGCGAGCCGCCGGCCAACGCCCCGGTTCGCCACCTCGCGGAGGCGTCCATCGCGGCGCCGCGCTTCCGCAAGCTCATCGCCGGCCTGCCCCTCGACGAGGCCAGGCTCGACGCCCAAGCAGGCCTGATCGCCAACCTCGCGGAACGGCCTTCGTCGGACTGAACCGTCTCCGAAGCCGCCGGCGAAAGAGGGGGAGTCCGGGCGGGGCCGAGCCCCGACCGCAGGGAGGGACGAGGGCCCGAACGGCCCCCTCCCGGCTCCGCCTCAGTGCACGCTCACCGGCGTCCGGTCATGCTCGCGGGCCAGCCGGAACGCCAGGCCCCGGTCGTCCGTCAGCGCCAGCCGCTCGCCGTCGGCGGCATGGATCGCGAAGATCTTCGCGTTCGGCGGCGTCTGCGGCAGCGCCGCCGTCTCCTCCGCGCGCAGCTCGCGCACGTAGACGATGTCGCTGGGCAGGTCCGCAGCGGGGCCCGTCATCTTCCGCTCGTCCATCTTCGGGTCCTCCTGATCGTCGCTCATGCGGCCGCGCGCGAGCCGCGCGCTCTTTCGACGGCGCTCACCCGCGCTCGATCTTCACCTGACGCACCACCGTCTCCGGCAGCGTCCGGCTCAGATCCACGTGCAGCAGCCCGTTCTCCAGCTCCGCGCCCTCGACCTCCATTCCATCGGCGAGGACGAAGCTCTTCTGGAACTGCCGCGCCGCGATGCCGCGATGCAGGAACACCCGCTCGTCGCCCTCGTCGGACTGGCGCCCGCGGATCATCAGCTGGCGGTCCTCGACGGTGATGGCGAGGTCCTCCTCGCGGAACCCCGCCACGGCCAGCGTGATGCGGTAGGCATTCTCAGACCGCGCCTCGATGTTGTAGGGGGGATAGCCCTCGTTCGAGGACTTGGCGGTGCGCTCCACCAGTCGGTCGAGCTGCTCGAATCCCAACAGAAAAGGATGCGAGGCGAAGGTCATGCGCGTCATCAGGGCCCGTCCTTGCGGCAAGCGACATGGCGACGGGGCCCCGAGATCGGCGACCCCTCCGCGAAAGGATATGGGAGGGTCCGCCGCGCCTTTCAATCCGCGCGCCCGCCGCCCCGCGCTTGCCCGCCCCCCGCCTCGCCGCTAGCGTCCCGCCATGACCCAAGCCTCTGCGAAAAGCGTCGTCGTCGTCGGCGCCGGCGTCACCGGCCTCTGCGCCGCCTGGTCGCTCCTGGACCGCGACGTCTCCGTCACGGTGGTGGAGCGGGACGCCGTCCCCTCGCCCCGCGCCGCCTCGGCGGACCATCACCGCCTGATCCGCCACGCCTACCCCTCCGCCCCGGGCTACGGCCGCCGCATCCCCGAAGCCTTCGCCGCCTGGCGCGCCATCTGGTCCCGCCTCGGCGGCGACGAGCGGCGCTGGTATCAGCCCACCCAGGTGCTTTCGGCCTCCCAGGAGGCCGACGACAACGGAGACCGCGCCGTGATCTCGATGGAGCAGGCCGGCGTCGACGTCGAGCGCCTGCCCCCGGACGAGCTCGCCCGCCGCTTCCCCCATCTCGAAACCGCCAACCTCGCCTACGGCGCCCTGTCCCCCGGCGGCGCCCTGATGGCCTCGCGCATCGTCACCGACATCGCCGACGCCCTACGCCGCCGCGGCGCCGTGGTGATGGACCGCAGCCCGGTGCGCTCCGTCTCCCCCTCCGGCGAGGTGCGCCTCCACGACGGCCGCGCGCTGACAGCCGACGCCGTGCTCCTCGCCGCCGGGACCGAGTCGCCGCGCCTCGCCCCGGCGATGTTCCCGGACCTCTTCTTCTGCCGCACTCTGGTCGTCTACGCCGACCCGCCCGAGGACCTGGCCGAGGCCTGGCAGGGCGCCTCGTCCTGGTCCTCCTTCGGCGGCGACGCATACCTCTGGGGCATCGCGCCGGTGGACGGCCTGCCCCCCAAGCTCGGCGCCGGCTCCCTGCGCCGCATCGACGACGGCGACCACGACCGCCGGATCACGCCGGAGGAGATCCAGGCGATGCTCTCCAAGTATGCCGGCCGCTTCCGCGGCATCGACCGGTTTCAGCTGCGCTGGGGCCAGGCCAACTACTGGACAGGCGCCGAGAACGAAGAGTTCCAGCTTCGCCGCGACGGCCGCCTCTGGGGCCTGAGCGCCGACAGCGGCCACGGCTTCAAGTTCGGCGCCCTGACCGGAGAGGACGTCGCCCGCGCCCTCACCGGAGAGGCCTCCTTCGACAGCGTCCGCGCCGACCTCGCCGGCCTCGCCGCCTGAGCGGGGATCTCGCCTCCGGGGCGTCGCGCCGCAGGCGCGCAAATCAAAACCCAAGCCCCATCGGCTCGCGCGCGTTAGCGCGGGCGCCCGGAACCTCGCGCGCATCCGCGCGGGCGCCCGGAACGGCGGGCGTCGGGACGTCTCCGCCGATCACGTGCCGGGGGCGGTTCCCGCCGTCCGACGTGGCGGAAGAGCCGCCCTTGTAAACGCCCTCCGAAGACGGATCGACGGGAACGCCGGGGGCCTGCCGACGCGCGGCGCGTGGAGGCCGTCCGGCGACGACGTCGAGACGCGCCGACCTCCGGAAGACAGCGGTTGTTCGCCCGTCATGCTCCGTCGGCGGAGACGGCCCCGACGGACCAGCGGCGCATCCATGAGGCGATGACCGTCGTTTCCGAAGGCGCCGCGCCGCGCGGTCTCCAGAAGCGGACCCGGCGCCGAAGTCGCCCTGCCCGATCACGGA
>JBCCPD010000204.1:0-6774 GCA_039025075.1 Pseudomonadota bacterium
CGACGACGGCCAGCGGGTCGTCCGCGGCCCCCATGCGGCAGGTGCCGCAGGGGTGGTAGGCGCTTTCGGCGTGCTGCCGGATGACCTCGTCGAGCTGGTCGTCGGTCTGCGCGTCGGGGCCGGGGGAGATCTCCGCGCCTCGGAAAGGGTCGAAGGCGGGCTGCGAAAAAATCTCGCGGGTGAGGCGGATGCAGCGGCGGAAGTCCGTCCAGTCGTCCGGGTGGGACATGTAGTTGAAGCGGATGGAGGGCGGCTCGGCCGGGTCTGCGGAGCGCAACGTGACCGCGCCGCGGGACTTGGAGCGCATGGGGCCGACATGGGCCTGGAAGCCGTGACCCTCGGCCGCGGCCTGGCCGTCGTATCGCACGGCGATGGGCAGGAAGTGGAACTGGATGTCGGGGTACTCGACGCCGGGGGCGGAGCGGATGAAGCCGCAGGATTCGAAGTTGTTGGAGGCGCCGGGGCCGGTTCCGGTGAAGAGCCAGCGGGCGCCGACCCAGGCTTTGCCTAGAAGGTTCCAATAGCGGAACAGCGTTATCGGCTGGGTGCAGGCCTGCTGCACATAGAGCTCCAGATGGTCCTGAAGGTTTGCGCCGACGCCGGGGCGGTCGGCGACGGGGGCGATGCCGTGCTCGGCGAGGTGGGCGGCGGGGCCGATGCCGGAGAGCATCAGGAGCTTGGGGGAGTTGATGGCGGAGGCGGCGAGGATGATTTCGCGGCTCGCGCGGATCGTTTCGACGCGGCCGGCGCGCTTGATCTCGACGCCGACGGCGCGGCCGTCCTCGATGACCACGCGGCGGACGAAGGCGCGGAGGAGCTCGCAGTTGGGTCGGCGGAGGGCGGGCTTGAGGTAGGCCTCGGCGGCGGACCAGCGTCGGCCGCGATGGACCGTCTGCTCCATGGGGCCGAAGCCCTCCTGCTTTTCGCCGTTGTAGTCGGAGGTCAGCTCGTAGCCGGCCTGGGCGCCGGCCTGCACGAAGGCCTCGTAGAGCGGGTTGGCGCGGGGGCCGCGGGAGACGTGGAGCGGGCCCGAGCGGCCGCGCCAAGCGGGGTCTCCGCCATGGCCGCCGTCGTGCCAGGTCTCCAGCCGCTGGTAGTAGGGGAGGACGTGGGCGAAGGACCAGCCGGCGGCGCCTTGGTCCTGCCAGTGATCGAAGTCGCGGGCGTGGCCGCGGACGTAGACCATGCCGTTGATCGAGGAGGAGCCGCCGATGACCTTGCCGCGCGGGCACGCGAGGCGGCGGTTGTTGAGATGCGGCTCGGGTTCAGTGGAAAACCCCCAGTCGTAGCGGCGCATTTTCATGGGGTAGCTGAGAGCGCCGGGCATGCGGATGAAGGGGCCGGCATCGGCGCCGCCATGCTCGATGACGAGGACGTGGTTCTTGCCGTGCTCGGAGAGGCGGTGGGCGAGGGCGCAGCCGGCGGAGCCGGCGCCGACGATGATGAAATCGGGCTGCATCAGTAGGGGCTTTCGACAGGGCCGAGGCCCACGTAGACGGATTTGACCTGGGAGTAATGGGCGAGGGCGGCGGCCGCGTTCTCCCGCCCGAAGCCGGAGGCCTTCACGCCGCCGAAGGGCATCTGCACCGGGGTCAGGTTGTAGGCGTTGATCCAGCAGGTTCCGGCCTGCAGGCGGGCGATGACGCGGTGGCCGCGGGCGAGGTCGCGGGTGAAGACGCCGGCGGCGAGGCCGAAGGGGGTGGCGTTGGCGCGGGCGACGGCCTCGTCCTCCTCGTCGAAGGCGAGGACGGAGAGGACGGGGCCGAAGATTTCTTCGCGGGCGAGGGTCATGTCGTCGGTGACGCCCGCGAAGACGGCGGGGGAGAGGAACCAGCCGTTCGGGGCGTCCTGCGGGAAGATGCGCCGGCCGCCGGTGAGGAGGCGGGCGCCCTCGGCGACGCCTTTGGCGACGTAGCCCTGGGCGATCTCCAGCTGGCGCTGGGAGACCATGGGGCCGAACTGGGTTTTGGGGTTCAGCGGGTCTCCTATGCGGATCTTTTCGGTGCGGGCGACGAGTTGGGAGAGGAAGGCGTCGAGGAGGCCGCGCTGCACGAAGACGCGGGTGCCGTTGGAGCAGATCTGGCCGGAGGCGTAGAAGTTCGCGAGGAGCGCGGCGCCGACCGTGTCGTCGAGGCTCGCGTCGTCGAAGATGATGAGGGGGGACTTGCCGCCCAGCTCCAGGGTGACGTGCTTGAGGTCTCCGGCCGCGGCGGCGGCGACCTTGCGGCCGGTGGGAACGGAGCCGGTGAGGGAGACCTTGGCGACGCCAGGGTGGGAGGTCAGGGCGGCGCCGGTCTCGCCAAGGCCCTGGACGACATTGAAGAGGCCCGGGGGGGCGCCGGCCTCCACCAGGATCTCGGCGAGCTTGAGGGCGCCGAGGGGGGTCGTCTCCGACGGTTTGAAGACCATGGCGTTGCCGGCGGCGAGGGCCGGCGCGGCTTTCCAGCAGGCGATCTGGGTGGGGTAGTTCCAGGCGCCGATGCCGACGCAGACGCCCAGCGGCTCGTGCAGCGTGTAGGCGAAGTCGGAAGGGCCGAGGGGGATGTGGTCCCCGGTGCGAGCGGCGATGTAGCCGCCGAAGAATTCGAGCGCGTCGGCGCCGGAGGTCGCGTCGGCCACCAGCGTTTCCTGGATCGGCTTGCCGGTGTCGAGGGTTTCGATCTCCGAAAGCTCCTGGTTGCGCTCGCGGATCAGGCGGGCGGCTTCGAGCAGGACGCGGCCGCGCTCCACCGGGGGGCGGGCGGCCCAGTCCGCCTGAGCGCGGGCGGCGGACTGGACGGCGCGATCCACCGTCGGGGGCGTGGCGGCGTGGAGGCGCGCGATGGGCTCGCCGGTGGCGGGGTAGAGACAGGTGATCTCGGCGCCCTCGGGGTCTTCGACCGGGGCGCCGTCGATGAAGTGGCTGGCTTGGGGCTGCACGTCGCGCATGGGAGGACTCTCAGGCGGGGCCGGCCGCGATCTCGCGGTCCAGAAGGCGTTGCACGGGGCCGGCGGCGCGGTCGGCGTCGGCGAGCGCCTCGTTCAGGGCCTGGCCGATGTAGATGCCGTCGATGAGGGAGGCGGCGGCGTCCGCCACGGCGGGCGCCCGGGCGCCGACCAGGGGGCGCAGGGCGTGGGCGAGATTGGAGCGCAGGCGGCGGTGGTAGAGGCGGAGCAGGCGCTGCGCCTCGGGCGAGGTCTGCGCGAGGACGTAGAAGTTGAGCCAGGCGGCGACGACCTCCCGCCCGAACTGGTCGGGCGCGAAGCTGGCGGCGAGGATGGCGTCGAGCCGGCCGCTGGGGGTGTCGGCCGTCTGCAGCTTCGCCCGCGCGGCGGCCCCGAAGCGGCGCAGCAGGTGGCGCATGGCCGCCAGGAGGATGCGGTCCTTGGAGCCGAAGTAGTGGTGCGCCAGCGCGGATGACACGCCGGCCCGCTTGGCGATCTGCCCTACGGTGACGTCGAGCGTGCGCGTGCGCCCGATCTCCGCCAAGGCGGCGTCGACGAGGCTGGCGCGGCGCAGCGGCTCCATCCCTTGCTTCGGCATCGTCGGCGTCCTTCGGGGCGGCCCGGAGGCGGGGCTTGGCATCCTTGCGGGGCGGTATAGGCTTGCCTTCAGACCTAGAGCAGGTTTGATTGACTGGTCAATCAACAAAACCGCAGGGAGCGTTCCATGAACCTCAAAACAAGCGTCGCGGCGCTGGCGCTGATCGGCGCGGCCTCCGCCGCCGCGGCCGAATGCACCGAAGTCGTCTTCTCGGACGTGGGCTGGACCGACATCACCGCGACCACCGCAGCGACGACCGCGGTGCTCGAGGCGCTGGGCTACGAGACCGACATCAAGGTGCTGTCCGTGCCGGTCACCTACACCTCCATGGCGGGCGGCGACATCGACGTGTTCCTGGGCAACTGGATGCCGACCATGGAGGGCGACATCGCCCCTTATCGCGATGCCGGGACCGTCGACACCGTGCGCGCGAACCTGGAGGGCGCGAAGTACACGCTGGCCACCAACGCCGCCGGCGCGGCGCTGGGCATCACCAGCTTCGAGGCCATCGCCGCGCAGGCCGAGGCGCTCGACGGCGAGATCTACGGCATCGAGCCGGGCAACGACGGCAACCGCCTGATCCAGTCGATGATCGACGAGAACGCCTTCGGGCTGGCCGATTTCGAGGTGGTCGAAAGCTCCGAGCAGGGGATGCTGGCGCAGGTGGCGCGGGCCGACCGGCGCGGCGAGCCGGTGGTGTTCCTGGGCTGGGAGCCGCACCCGATGAACGCGAACTTCGAGCTGACCTATCTGGAGGGCGGCGACGACTGGTTCGGCCCGAACCTGGGCGGCGCCACGGTCTTCACCAACACCCGCGCCGGCTATGCCTCGGAGTGCCCGAACGTGGGCGCGCTGCTGGGCAATCTGGAGTTCTCGCTGGCCATGGAGAACGAGATCATGGGCGCGATCCTCGACGACGGGGAGGCGCCGCGCGAGGCGGCCGAGGCCTGGCTGAAGGCCAATCCGGGCGTGCTGGAGGGCTGGCTCGCCGGCGTGACCACGGTCGACGGCGGCGACGCCATGGCGGCCGTGAAGGGCGCTCTGGGCCTCTGAGGCCCCTGCCCGGCCGCGCCTGAGCCACGGGCGCGGCCGGGCGCGGTCAGGGAGGGGCGCGCATGGACTGGCTCACCGAGCACAAGATCCCCGTGGGCGCGGCCGCGCGCTCGGTCTTCGACTGGCTGCAGGACAACGGGGCTTGGTTCTTCGACGGGCTGTCGGACGGGCTGGAAGCTCTGATCGACGGCATTCTGTGGCTGATGCAGACGCCGCATCCGTTGATCGTGGTCGCCGCTTTCGTGGCCCTCGCCTGGGGGCTGCAGCGCAGCTGGAAGGTCTGCGTCTTCGTGGCGCTCGGGTTTCTCTTCATCCTCAACCAGGGGTATTGGGAGGAGACGACGGAGAGCCTGACGCTGGTGCTGTCCGCCTGCGTCGTGTGCATGGCCGTGGGCGTGCCCATCGGCATCGCGGCGGCGCATCGGCCGAAGCTCTACGCGGCGATGCGGCCGGTGCTCGATCTGATGCAGACGCTGCCGACCTTCGTCTATCTGATCCCGGCGATCGTCTTCTTCGGCATCGGCATGGTTCCGGGGATGATCGCGACGGTGATCTTCGTGGTCCCGGCGCCGATCCGGCTGACCTATCTGGGGGTGTCTTCGACGCCCCAGCCGCTGCTGGAGGCGGCGCGGGCCTTCGGCGCGACGCGGCGCCAGACGCTGGTGAAGGTGGAGCTGCCCTACGCCTTTCCGCAGATCATGGCGGGGCTGAACCAGACGATCATGCTGTCGCTGTCGATGGTGGTGATCGCGGCGCTGGTGGGGGCCGACGGGCTGGGCGTGCCGGTGGTGCGGGCGCTGAACCAGGTGAACACGGCGCTCGGCTTCGAGAGCGGCTTCGTGATCGTGGTCGTCGCCATCATGCTCGACCGGATGCTGAACGTCAGGAGGGACGGATGAGCGTCGCGGTGGAGTTCGACAAGGTCTCCATCGTCTTCGGCGACGCGCCGGAGGCGGCGCTGCCGATGATGGACGAGGGCCGCAGCCGGGCCGAGGTGCAGGAGGCGACGGGCCAGATCCTGGGCGTGCACGACTGCTCCCTGACGGTGGGCGAGGGGGAGATCCTGGTGCTGATGGGTCTTTCCGGCTCCGGCAAGTCGACGCTGCTGCGGGCGGTCAACGGGCTGAACCCGGTGGCGCGGGGCGCGGTGCGGGTGGACGGCGGCGAGGGGCTGGTGGACATGGCCCGCGCCGGGGATGCCGAGCGGCGGCGCATGCGGCTGAGCCGGGTCGCCATGGTGTTCCAGCAGTTCGCCCTTCTGCCCTGGCGCACGGTGTCTGAGAACGTCGGCCTGGGGCTGGAGCTGGGCGGCCTCGACCGCGCGGCGCGGGCGGAGCGGGTGGCGCGGCAGCTGGAGCTGGTGGGGCTGACCGACTGGGCCGACCGCAAGGTGAACGAGCTTTCGGGCGGCATGCAGCAGCGCGTGGGCCTGGCGCGGGCCTTCGTGACCGAGGCGCCGATCCTGCTGATGGACGAGCCGTTCTCGGCGCTCGATCCGCTGATCCGGGCGCGGCTGCAGGACGAGCTGCTGGAGCTGCAGAGCACCCTCAAGCGCACGATCATCTTCGTCTCCCACGACCTCGACGAGGCGTTCCGCATCGGCGACCGCATTGCGATCATGGAGGGCGGGCGCATCGTGCAATGCGGCGCCCCGCGGGAGATTTTTTCCAATCCTTCCAACGAGTATGTGGCGGACTTCGTGGCGCATATGAACCCTCTGGGGGTGCTGTGCGCGCGCGACGTGATGGGGCCGGCGGAGGCGCCGCAGCCGGACGCGGTGGGGCCGGAGGACGACATCCGAGACGTGATGCAGCGCGTCATGCGCTCCGGCCGCCCGGTGAGCGTGGTGGAGGGCGGCGTCCTGCTGGGGGAGATCAGCAAGGACGGCGTGCTGGCCAAGCTGCTGGACCCTCGGGGCGCCTGAGGCGCCCGCGTCAGTCGGCGTCGTAGCCGAAGGGCGTGCGGGGCGGGGTGGCGGTCTCGACCCAGACGGCCTTGCTGGCCTGGTACTCGGCCAGTCCGTCGGCGCCCGAGGAGCGGCCGAAGCCCGAGCCTCCGAAGCCTCCGAAGGGAACCGAGACGTGGATGGTCTTGTAGCCGTTGATCCAGAAGGTGCCGACGCGGACCTGGGCGGCGACGCGGTGGGCGCGGCCGGGATCGGAGGTCCAGACGGCCCCGGCGAGGCCGTAGTCTCCGGC
>JBCCPD010000205.1:0-6770 GCA_039025075.1 Pseudomonadota bacterium
GCGGGCGATCCTGGTCGCCACCACCGGCATCGACGACGCCGAGGCCTCGCCCGTCTTCTCCTCGGACGACCTCATCGAGGCGCAGAGGCTGGTCCGCCGCATGCCCGTCGGCGAAAGCGTGGTGGAGGCGATCCTGAAGCTCGTCCGCTCCGCCCGACCAGGCGAGGACGGGGCCTCCTCCGCCGTCGACGGCATCGTCGCGTTCGGCCCCGGTCCCCGCGCCGCCCAAGCCCTGATGATGGCCGTGCGCTCCAAGGCCTTGCTGGAGCAGCGGCTCGCCCCTTCGGTCGCCGACGTGGCGGCCCTGGCGCGCCCGGCCCTCAAGCACCGCATGGCCCTGACCTTCGCGGCGCGGGCCGAGGGCCGCACGCTCGAAGGTCTGATCGACGCCCTGGTAGAGGAGGCCCTGGCGCTGGAGGCCGCGGCGTGATCAGGCCGGCGCGCAGGAGGCGCGCGGCATGAACGAGACGACCGTCACGCCCCTCTCCGAACGCCGCGGCCCCGCTTGGCTGCGGCGGGACGCGGAGCGGATCTCCGGCGCGCTGCCGCCGCTCATGGCGTCGGCGGAGCGGCTGGCCGCCTCTGTCGTCGCCGGCGTGCACGGGCGCAAGCGCTCCGGCCCGGGCGAGACGTTCTGGCAGTATCGCCACGCTCTGCCCGGCGATCCGTCGACCGCCATCGATTGGCGCCGGTCGGCCCGCTCCGACCAGCTGTTCATTCGAGAGATGGAGTGGGAGGCCGCGCAGACCGTCTGGCTCTGGCCGGACCGGGCCCAGGCGATGGATTGGCGCTCCGATCTCGCGCCCCGCACGAAGGGGGAGCGGGCGCGCTTGCTCGCCCTCGCCATGGCCGTGCTTCTGATCCGCGGCGGCGAGCGCGTGTCGCTCCTCGGCACCAGCCTGGAACGGCCGGCCACGGGAGAGACGCAGCTCGCCCGCATGGCGGTGGAGCTGTCGGGCGAGGTCGACGAGGCGCCCGACTTCGGCGCGCCCCCGCGCGCGGCGATGGCCGCCGGCGGCAAGGCGGTGTTCCTGTCGGACTTCATGGGCCCGCGCGACTCGATCTTCCCGGCGCTGATCCACGCGGCGGAGCGCGGCGTCTCCGGCGCCTACCTGCAGATCGTCGATCCCGCCGAGGAAAGCTTCCCCTACGACGGCCGCCTCGTCCTCGAGTCCCTGGGCGGCGGCGTGGAGTTCGAAACCCACCGCGCCCGCGGGCTGAAGGAGGCCTACCTGGAACGGCTCGCCGAGCGCCGCGCCGACCTGATGGACACTGCTCGCCGCTGCGGCTGGCGCTGCGCCGTGCACCGCACGGACGAGAGCCCGCGCAAGGCGCTCTTGTGGCTCTACGCCGCCATCGGAGGCGCATCATGACCCCCGTCGCCGCCCGCGAGCGCTCTCACGCCGTTCTGCGCGGAGGCGCCCCATGCTGAGC
Organism: Pseudomonadota bacterium; assembly: GCA_039025075.1. Taxonomy (GTDB): domain Bacteria; phylum Pseudomonadota; class Alphaproteobacteria; order Rhodobacterales; family Rhodobacteraceae; genus Albimonas. Next base: position 1,435 of record JBCCPD010000205.1, read on the forward strand.
GTCGGCGCCCTCGCCTTCCTCAACCCCTGGCTGCTCGCGGCCCTCGCGGCGCTGCCGGTGCTGTGGTGGCTGCTGCGCGCCACCCCGCCGGCGCCGCGCCGGCTGTCCTTCCCCGGCGTCCGCCTGCTCCTGGGCCTCGAAGATCCGGAGCGGATGCCGGACAAGACGCCCTGGTGGCTTCTCCTCCTGCGCATCCTCGCCATCGCCGCCGCGATTCTGGCCTTCGCGCGCCCCGTGCTGAACCCCTCGGCGGAGCTTGGCGCCGGCAGCGGCCCGGTGCTGGTCCTCATGGACGCCGGCTGGGCGTCCGCCCCCGACTGGGAGGCGCGCCGCGCCCGAGCGGCCGAGGCGCTCGACCAGGCGGAGCGGGCCGGCCGCCCCGCCGTTTTGCAGGCGCTCGCGGCGACCTTGGGGCCAGAGCGGCTCGACCCGCGCCCGGCGGGCGACTGGCGCGGCGCGCTCGAGGCGCTCGCGCCCTCCGCCTGGGCCCCCGACCGCGGCACCTTCATCGAGAGGGCCGAGGCGCTGGCCGAAACCCAAGGCGGCTTCGAGACGATCTGGATCTCCGACGGGCTGGAGCATGGCGACGGAGTTGATCTGGCCGAAAGCCTGTCCGAGTTCGGGCCCGTGACCGTCGTCGCGCCGGCCTCCGCCGCCCTCGGCCTGCGCCCGCCGACCCTCAGCGACGGCGTGCTGGTCGCCGTCGCCGCCCGCGCCGACCCGGCCGGAGAGCGGCCCGTCTCCGCCGTCGCGGTCGGCCGCGGCCCCGACGGCGCCGAACGTCGCCTCGCCATCGCCGAAGGCCTGTTCGAGGACGGCGAGACCGAGGTCGAGCTCGCCTTCGAGCTGCCGTTGGAGCTGCGCAACCAGGTGGAGCGGGTCGCCCTGTCCGTCGGCGCCTCCGCCGGCGGCGTGGCCTTGGCCGACGACGCGGTCCGCCGCAAGCGCGTCGGCTTGATCTCCGGCGAGGACGACGGCGGCAGCCGCCCCCTCACCTCCCAGCTCCACTTCCTGCGCAAAGCGCTAGAGCCGACAGCCGAAGTGATCGAAGGCGACTTGTCGGAGCTGCTCGAAGCCTCGCCCGACGCCATGGTCCTCGCCGATCTCGGCACGATCCCCGAAGCGGGGCGCGAGGCGCTGGCCGAGTGGATGGAGACCGGCGGCCTGCTGGTCCGCTTCGCCGGCCCCCGCACCGCGCGGGCGGAGACCGAGGCGCTCCGCGATGCCGGATCCGGCGAGGATCCGCTCCTGCCCGTGCGTCTGCGCGCCGGCGGCCGGGCCGTGGGCGGCGCCATGAGCTGGGGAGCCCCCCAGGCCCTCGCGCCATTCCCCGAGGACGGCCTCTTCGCCGGCCTCGACGCGCCCCAGGACGTGCAGGTCACCCGCCAGGTCCTGGCCCAGCCGGGCCCCGACGTGGCCGAGCGCACCCTCGCCGCGCTCGCCGACGGCACGCCCCTGGTGACCGCCGCCGACCGCGGCGACGGCCGGGTGGTGTTCTTCCACGTGACCGCCAACGCCGAGTGGTCGTCGCTGCCGCTCTCCGGCCTCTTCGTTCAGATGCTGGAGCGTCTGGCCCTCGCCGCCTCCACCGGCGGGCCGACCGCCGCCGCCGCGCTGGAAGACGCGATCTGGACGCCGGTCACCGTGCTCGATGGCTTTGGCCGCCCCTCCGATCCCGGCCGCCTCGCCGGCGTCGAAGGCGCCCGTCTCGCCGAGGCTGCGCCCGCCGCCGACGCGCCCCCGGGCGTCTACCGCGCGGCGGAGCGGGCGGTGGCCTTCAACCTGCTGACGGAGGACAGCGTGCTGCAACGCGCCGAATGGCCCGCCGGGATCCGGCTGGAGGGCATGGAACGCGCCGCCGAACGGGACTTCAAGGGCCTGCTCCTGGCGATCTCCATGGTCCTTCTGGCCATCGACGCTCTCGCCGCGATGGCCGTCGCGGGCCGCCTGCGCCTGCCGCGTCGAGGCGCCGCTGCCGGCCTCGCCCTGCTGGCCGCTACCGCCCTCGCGCCCGGCGGAACCCGCGCCCAGACCGACGAGGCCCGTGCCCTCGCCGCCACGACCGAGACCGTGCTCGCTTACGTCCTCACCGGCGACCCTCGCGTCGACGATGTGACCGAGGCGGGCCTGCGCACCCTCTCCCGCGTCCTCTCCGCCCGCACGGCGGTGGAACCGGCGGAGCCCATCGGCGTGAACCTCGAAACCGACGAGCTGGCCTTCTACCCCATGCTCTACTGGCCGGTGACCGAGGACATGCCTACCCCCTCCGACGCCGCCTATGAGCGTCTCAACGCCTTCACCCGAACCGGCGGCATGATCGTCTTCGACACCCGCGACGCGCATCTGGCCACCGGCTTCGGCGCCGGCACCGCCGAGGGCCGCGCCCTGCGCCGCCTCGCCGGCAGCCTCGACCTGCCGCCGGTGGAGCCGTCGCCTTCCGATCACGTCATCACCCGTACCTTCTATCTGCTTCAGGAGTTCCCGGGCCGCTGGTCCGGCGGAGACATCTGGCTGGAAGCCGCGATCGACGCCGATGAGATCGAGGGCGCGCCGTTCCGCAACCTCAACGACGGCGTCTCTCCCGTCATCATAGGCGGCTCCGATTGGGCCGCCGCTTGGGCCCATGACCCGCAGGGCCAGCCCCTCGCCCCCGTCGGCGTGCGCCAGCGAGAGATGGCGTTCCGCTTCGGCGTGAATCTGGTGATGTACGTGCTCACGGGTTCCTACAAGTCCGACCAAGTGCACGTGCCGGCGCTTTTGGAACGGTTGGGGAACTGACGCTGATGACGCCGAGGATCGGAACCGCCCCATGAACGCCGCGATCGACTTCGCGCCTCTCCTGCCTTGGGAGGCCGTCGCCGCTCTGGGTGCGCTGGCCCTGGCCGCGGCGCTCCTGACGGCGTTCCTGCGCTCCCCAGGTTGGTTCCTGCGCGCTCTGGCGGGCGCGGCCCTGGCCCTCGCCCTCGCCAACCCGTCGCTCAGGCAAGAGATCCGCGATCCGCTGGCCGACGTCGCCATTCTCGTCGTGGACGAGAGCGCCTCCAACGGCATCGACGGCCGCGCCGAGCGCACGGCGGAGGCGGAAGCCGAGCTGACCGCGGAGCTGGAGCGCCTCGGCGCCGATCCTTCCGCTCCGATGGAGGTCCGCGTGGTCCGCGTCGCCCGCGGCTCCGGTCGGGTGGAGGACGCGGATGCCGGCACCCGCTTGCTCTCGGCGCTGCAAGGCGCTGCAGCTGAGATCGCGCCCGACCGCATCGCCGGCGCGCTTCTGCTGACCGACGGCCAGGCCCACGACTTGGACGCAGCGGAAAGCTTCCCAGCCCCCCTCCACGCCGTTCTCACCGGGCGGGAGGGCGAATGGGACCGCCGCCTTTCCCTCGAAACCGCCCCCGCCTTCGGCATCGTCGGCGAAAGCGTGGAGGTCGTCTTCCGCATCGCCGCGCTGGGCGAGGCGCCGCCCGAAGCGACCGCCACCGCTCGCGTCGAGGTCCGCCTCGACGGCGAACTGACCAACGTCGCCGACCTCCCGGTCGGCCAGTCGGTGCGCCTCTCGCTCCCCATCGACCATGGCGGCGCCAACGTCGTCTCCCTCTCCGTCCCCGTCCTCGACGGGGAGCTGACGGACCGCAACAACGCCGCCGTCTTCACCGTCAACGGCGTGCGCGACCGCCTGCGCGTCCTTCTCGTCTCCGGCGAGCCGCATGCGGGCGAGCGCACCTGGCGCAACCTCCTCAAGGCCGACCCCTCGGTCGACCTCGTGCACTTCACCATCCTTCGTCCGCCGGACAAGCAGGACGGCGTGCCGGTCTTCGAGCTCTCGCTGATCTCCTTCCCGACCCGAGAACTCTTCATGCAGAAGGTCGACGAGTTCGACCTGATCATATTCGACCGCTACCGACGCCGCGGGGTTCTGCCGAACGCCTATATCGACAACGTTTCGCGCTACGTGCGCGACGGCGGCGCGGTGCTCGTGGCCTCCGGCCCGGCCTTCGCCGGCGTCGAAAGCCTCTACCGCACGCCGCTCCGCGACATCCTTCCCGGCCGCCCCACCGCCCGGATCCTCGAAGAAGGCTTCCGCCCGCAGATCACCGAGCTGGGCGCCCGCCACCCGGTCACCGCCGGCCTCGACGGCGGCGCCTCGGCGGAGGACGCCGGCCCCACCTGGGGCCGCTGGTTCCGCACCATCGAGCTCGACGCCACCGCCGGCCAGACCGTCATGGAAGGCGCCCAAGGCGCGCCCCTCCTGATCCTGGACAGGGTCGGCGAAGGCCGCGTCGCCGCCCTCGCCTCAGACCACGCCTGGCTCTGGACCCGCGGCTACGAAGGAGGCGGCCCCCAGGCTGAGCTGCTGCGCCGCCTCGCCCATTGGCTGATGAAGGAGCCTGAGCTGGAGGAGGAAGCGCTCACAGCCTTCGTCTCCGGCGCGCTGGTCGAGGTCTCCCGCCGGTCCGTCGAAACCGAGCCCGAGACCCTCACCGCCATCTCCCCCTCGGGCGAGACGCAGGAAGCGCCCTTCGCCCCCGCCGGCCCTGGCCGCTGGACCGCGGCCTTCGAGGCCGAGGAAGCCGGCCTCTGGACCCTCACCGATGGCGTCATGGAAGGTGTCGCCGCCGTCGGCCCGCCGGCGCCCAAGGAGTTCGAGAACCCGGTCTCCACCCCCGATGTCCTCGCTCCGCTGATCGAGAGCACCCGCGGCGGCGCCCTGCGCCTCGCCCAGGTCGGCGTGCCGGACATCCGCCGCGTGCGCGAGGGCCGCGCCGCCGCCGGCCGCAGCTGGCTCGGCCTCGCGCGGCGGGAGGCCTACTCGGTCCGCGACGTGGCGCTCACCCCGCTGGCGCCGGGCTGGTTGATGCTGCTCCTGGCCTCCGCCCTCGCCCTCGGCGCCTGGCGGCTGGAAGGCCGGTGAGCGACACGCCTGGCGATCCGGCGGCCGACCCGCCGCCGGATCCTCCGGCGGGCTTCGAGCGCCACTTCCGCCGCAGCGCGGTCACCGATCCGTGGGAGCCGCTCTGGTCTCGCCGCGCCGCCCCCACGGCCGCGGCCGCGCCGACCGGCGACGCTCCCCTGCCGCTGCAGCTCGGCGTCCGCCTGGGCCCGCGCCACTGCAACTCCCGCGGCTTCGTCCACGGCGCGGTGATCGCCGCCCTCGCCGACAACGCCATGGGCCTCACATACGTCCTCGCCTCCCGCGAGGCGGGGCGGGACCTCTCCGGCGCCGTCACCGTCAGCCTCAACATCGACTACGCCGCCACCGCCCGCGCCGGCCAGTGGCTGCAGGTCGAGCCTCGCCTGATCCGCGCCGGCGGCGCCATGGGCTTCGTCGACGCCCTCGTCAC
>JBCCPD010000206.1:0-6764 GCA_039025075.1 Pseudomonadota bacterium
CCGCCTCGCGCGCCGCCCCGCCCCCAGGCCGCCCCCGCGCCGCCATGCCCCCCGGGCGCCCGCTTGCCGCCGCCTGCCGCGCGGATTAGCGTCCGCGCCGAACTAGGGGCCGAACAAGGGGCCGAACCAGAGGCGCAGGGCAGGGGACCGCCGCCGCGTGATCGCCGTATGACGTTTTCATGACCGCCGCAGGCAAAGGCCGCGCCCTCGTCACCGGGGCCGCGGGCTTCATGGGCAGCTACGCCGCCGAAGCGCTGGCCGACGCCGGCTGGGACGTCGCGGGCCTCGACGACCTTTCCTCCGGCCGGCGGGAGAACCTGCGCGAGGGCCTCCCGCTGCATGTGCTGGACCTCAACGACCACGCCGCCCTGCCGGCGGTCTGCGAAGGCGTCGACGTGGTCCTGCACGCCGCCGCCCATGCCCATGAAGGGCTCAGCTTCTTCAGCCCCCACGCGGTCACCCGTTCGGTCTACGGCGCGACCGTCTCGCTCGCCGCCGCCGCCCTCGCCGCCGGCTGCCGACGCTTCGTCTTCTTCTCCTCCATGGCCCGCTACGGCGACGCGACGCCGCCGTTCCATGAGGACCTCCCTCCCGCCCCCGTCGACCCCTACGGCGTCGCCAAGGCCGCGGCCGAGGCGACGCTGCGCCAGCTCTGCGCCCTGCACGGGGCCGAGCTCGTGATCGTCGTCCCACACAACGTGATCGGCGCCCGCCAGACCTACGACGATCCCTACCGCAACGTCGCCGCGATCTTCGCCAACATGATGCTGCAAGGCCGCGCGCCGGCCATCTACGGCGACGGAGAGCAGCGCCGCGGATTCACCCCGATCGAGGATCTGATCCCCCTCTTCCCCCGCCTGGCCGAGGACCCGGCGCTGCCGGGCGAGGTCATCAACATCGGCCCCGACGGCCCCGGCCTGACCGTCAACGCCCTTTACGAGCGCGTCGCCGCGTTGACCGGCTTCGACGGCGCCCCGCGCCGCCTGCCGCCCCGGCCGCAGGAGGTCCGCGACGCCGCCTGCACCGCCGACAAGGCCGCGCGGCTGCTCGGCTACCGGCCGCTGACCGGCGTCGAGGCCTCGCTGGAGGGAATGGTGCGCTGGATCGAGGCGGCGGGACCTCGGCCCTTCCGCTACTACATCGACCTGGAGATCCCCTCTCCCGCCGCGCCGCGCACCTGGCGCGAGCGGCTCTACTGAACCTGCCGACACGGAAAGACCGCCCTATGCCGCTGGATCGCCCGCGCCGCAGCGCCTACGCCCGCTTCGTGCCGATGACCACGCGCCTGCGCGACAACGACCAGTACCGGCACATGAACAACGTCGTCTATTACGAGTATTTCGACAGCGCCGTGAACGAGTGGCTGCTGGAGAAGGCCGGCCTGATCCTGCCGGACGGCCCGGTCATCGGCATCGTCGCCGACACCCAATGCTCGTTCCTGGCCGAGGTGAAATGGCCCGAGCGGGTGGAGGTCGCCATGCGCATGGACCGCATCGGCCGCACCTCGCTCACCTACGCTCTGGCGATGTTCGGCGCGGGGAACGAGACCGCCTCGGCCATCTGCCGCTACGTCCATGTCTACTGCACCACGCCCGACCGTCGCCCCACGCCCCTGCCGGACCGGCTGCGGGCGGAGGCCGAAAAGCTGCGGGTGCCCGGCCTCGGCGAGGCCGCATGAGCTACGGCGTCCTCGCCCCCCTCGTCGCCGTCGCGACCCTCGCCGCCATCGTCGGCGGCACGCTTTACTTGCTGGCGGCCTACGACCGGATCGTCTCGAAGCCCCGCGACGAGGACGCGCCCGAAGACCCGGCGGAGCGCTGAGGACCGGCCGCGACGCCGCCCCTCGGCCCGCCTCCCACCCGCCCTCCCCGGCGCGCCGAGGGGCGGCGAGCCTCGGGCCGGCTTTCGACCGTCGAGGCGCGGACCTGGCTGAAGCCGAAAAGCAAGAGTCCGCCGCCGGAGCTCGGCCCGTCCGCCATCACGTCTCGTCGCGGTCTTGATCGCGTCCGCAGCCGCAGGCGTCTCGGCCCGGCACCGGATCGAAGCCCGAACCTCCCAACGGATGGCAGCGGGACACCCGCTTGATCGCGAGCCAGCCGCCTTTGAAGGCGCCGTGGACCCGCAAAGCCTCCAAGGCGTACTCCGAACAGGTCGGCGCGAAGCGGCAGTTTCGACCCAGCAGGGGCGACAAAAACAGCCGGTAAGCATGCACCGGAACCGAAAACAGACGAGCCAGCGGGCTCATGAGACGCCTGCGCGGGCGTTTTCGGCGCGATTCCGCACAGGTTTCGCGCAGGTTTCGGGCCGAACGATTGAAGAACATGCGCTCGAAGCGGCGCGAAAACCGGCGTTTGGGGCGCGTTCGAACGCTCTTTTTCGCCGCGCGAAGCCCTCGAAACGGATCATTTCCGGCGCTTTCCGCGCCTCGGCGGCGGCGAATCCGGCCGCTCCCCGGCGTCGAACCGGCCGTGAATACGCGTCACGGCGGTCTTCAGATCGTCCAAAAGCGCTGTGAAATCGCGCGTCGCGGTCTGTTCGGCGCGGCCGATCAGCACGTAATCCCAGCCCGGCCGGGCCAGACGCGGCAGAACCTCCCGCGCCGCGGCGCGCAAACGACGCTTGGCCCGGTTCCTCGCGACCGCGTTTCCGACCTTTTTGGAGCAGGTGTAGCCCACGCGAGCGGCTCTCTCGGCCGTCCTCGGCGCCTCTTCGGGCGCGCGCGCGCGGCCTTGAACCATCATCGCCGGCCGGGTCCAACGCCAACCGCGGGCCGCCGCGGCCACGAAATCGGCGCGTTTGAGCAGGGTTTCGAGGCGCAGAGCGACCTCATCGCGGCCGTGAATGCCGCGCAGGCCGACCTCATCCGGGATGATGTCCCGCGACGGCCGTTCAGCGGCCGGGGACCCGGCCGGCCGTTTCAGGCGCTCAGCTTCTTGCGGCCCTTGGCGCGGCGGGCGTTGATGATCTTCCGCCCGTTCTTCGTCGCCATGCGGGACCGAAAGCCGTGGCGACGCGCGCGGACGAGCCGGCTGGGCTGGAAAGTGCGCTTCATGGTCAAGGTCTCCTCCTCGTCGCCTGCGGCCTCGGCGGGATCCTCGCGGACGACGCGCTGTCTCGCAGTCGAAGCGCCGCGCATACGCGGGCGCGGGCGACCTGTCAATTCGCTCCGGTCCGCCAGGCCCTCGGGGGCGCCGCTTCGTTGCAGCGGCCTGCCCCCAGCCGCCGCGGAGGGCCGATTTCTGAAACAACCCGTCTCGCTGGGTCAACGGGGCGTGAGGCGCCTTTTCCGCCCCCGCCCGGCGCCCGCATATGCTGCGGACGACGCCCCGCGGCGCGGTCTCCCGCGCTTGACAGCATCCTTCGAAAGAGCCCCCGATGAGCACAACCATGCCGGACGCGCCCGCCCCCGACGCTTCCCCCTCGGCCCTGCGCCGCTGGGGGCCCTTGGCCCTTCTGGCCGCCGGCGCCGTCGCCGGCTGGTGGTTCTTCGGCGACGCGCTGAGCTTCGAGACGCTGCGCGACAACCGCGAGGCGCTGGGCGCCTGGCGCGACGCCAACTACGCTCTGGCGGCCGGCGCCTACATGCTGGCCTACGTGCTCGTGGTGGCGTTCTCGCTGCCCGGCGCGCTGGTCATGACGCTGACCGGCGGGTTCCTCTTCGGCCTCGTCTCGGGCTCCCTCTTCACCCTGATCGGGGCCACGATCGGCGCGACGGCGATCTTCCTCGCCGCCAAAACCTCGCTGGGCGAAGGCCTGAAGGCGAAGATGGACGCTTCGGGCGGGACCATGGCGCGGTTCCGCAAAGGCATGGAAGCCAACGAAATCAGCTTTCTTTTGCTGATGCGCCTGGTGCCTGCGGTGCCGTTCTTCATCGCCAACCTGGCCCCGGCTTTCCTCGGCGTGGGCCTGCGCAACTACGTTCTGACGACCTTCTTCGGCATCATGCCGGGCACGGTGGTCTACACCTGGGTCGGCGCGGGATTGGGAGAGGTCTTCGACCAGGGCGGCACGCCCGACCTGGGCCTGCTGTTCGAGCCGCACATCATCGGACCGCTGCTGGGTCTGTGCGTGCTCGCCGCTCTGCCCATCGCCTTGAAGACCCTGCGCGGCCGCGGCGCGGAGGGCGAGGGATGAGCGCCGCCGCGAAGGATTGGACCGCTGCGCCGGTGGAAACGCTGCGGCCGAACCTCGCCGTCATCGGCGGCGGCTCCGCCGGGCTCTCCGTCGCCGCGGGCGCCGTGCAGATGGGCGCCTCGGTCGTTCTGATCGAGGGCGGCGAGATGGGGGGCGACTGCCTCAACTACGGCTGCGTCCCGTCCAAAGCTCTGCTGGCGGCCGGCAAGGCGGCCCATGCCATGACCGCCGGAGCGCCCTTCGGCGTGGCGCCGGCCGAGCCTCAGGTCGATTTCGGGGCCGTGAAAGACCATGTCGAAGCGGTGATCGCCGGCATCGCGCCCCATGATTCGGTGGAGCGGTTCGAAGGGTTGGGCGTCACCGTCCTGCAGGGCTGGGCCAAGTTCGCCTCGCCGGACGAGCTGACGGTCGCCGGCGAGGACGGCCTGCGGATCGTGCGCCCGCGCCGCATCGTCATCGCCACCGGCAGCCGCGCCTGGGCGCCGCCGATCCCGGGGCTGAGCGAGGTTCCCTACCTCACCAACGAGACGATCTTCACGCTGCGCGACAAGCCGAGCCGCCTGCTGATCCTGGGCGGCGGGCCCATCGGGATGGAGATGGCGCAGGCCCATCGCCGCCTCGGCTGCGAGGTCACGGTCATCGAGGGCGCCAAGGCCCTGGGACGCGACGACCCGGAGATCGCCGCCATCGCCTTGGAGCGTCTGCGCGCCGAAGGCATCGAGATCGTCGAAGGCGCTCCGGTGGCGAAGGCCGAAGCGCTGGACGGCGGCGGCGTGGCGCTCGAAACCAAGGACGGCGTCCGCTACGAGGGCTCTCACCTGCTGGTGGCCGCCGGGCGGCGGGCCAATCTCGACGGGCTCGATCTGCCGGCCGGGAACGTCGCCAAGACGCCCGGCGGGATCGAGGCGGACGAGGGCCTGCGCTCGGTCTCCAACCGCAAGGTCTATGCGGCCGGGGACGCGGCCGGAGGGCTCCAATTCACCCATGTGGCGGGTTGGCATGCCGGTCTGGTGATCCGCAACGCGCTGTTCCGAATGCCCGTGAAGGCCAAGACGGACGCCATTCCCTGGGCCACCTACACGGACCCGGAGATCGCCCAGGTCGGCCTGACCGAGGCGGAGGCGCGCACGGCGCATGGCGGCAAGATCGAGGTCTTGCGCTTCAAGTTCGAGGAGAACGACCGCGCGCGGGCGGAGCTGGCGACCCAAGGGCTGATCAAGGTGATCGTGCTGAAAGGCCGGCCCATCGGGGCGAGCATCGTCGGCCGGCATGCCGGGGAGCTGATTTCGCTCTGGGCGCTGGCGATCTCGGCCAAGCTGAAGATCGGCCAGGTGGCCGGCTTCGTGGCGCCCTATCCGACCTATTCGGAGGTCTCCAAGCGCGCGGCCGGGCAATATTACGTGCCTCGGCTGTTCGAGAGCGGCGGCGTCAAACGCATGGTCCGAGCGCTGGCCAAACTGGGCTGAGGCGTCCCGGCGCGGCGGTCGTCAGGCCGCCGCGTCGGCCCGTCCGGCGATCTCCACCGAGAAGTTGCGGGCCCCCCGCGCGCTCGCGAACCGGGCGTCCAACGCCTCCGGCGTCAAGGGCGCGTCCTCTCCGCTGACGGAGACGTCGCAATCGGCGAATTCCGCGAGGAGCGCCTGCGTCGCTTCCAAAGAGCGGCGACGCGCGAAAAGCGTCCAGTCCTTGCGCAGCTTCTTGATGAGCTGGCGGGGGTGCACGGACAAGTGCAGGTCCGCCCCGCGTGGCCCGCCGAGCGCGGCGCGCAGGGCGGCGAGCGCGGGGCCGAGGGCGAACTCGTGCCCTTCCACGTCGACCTTGATGAAGGCCGGGCCGTCGCCGGCGAGAGCGGCCACGTCCTCGGCCGTCACGGTCGGCACGTGCACCGGGTCGCCGGTGGAGACGCCGAGCGCCGAGGTGGTCGAGGCCCCGAGACCGCGGCGGCCTCCGAACAGCGTCAGCCCGCGTCCGTCGGCGTGCAGCGCCTTGGGCAGGATCTGCGCTTTGAGGGCGTTCAGGGCGAAGTTCTCTTCGAGCGCGGCGCGGGCCACGGGATCGGGCTCCAACGCCAGCACGCGGGCCCCTCTGCGCGCGGCCAGAAGCGAGATCGGGCCGATCCAGGCGCCGATGTCCACGAAGACGCGCCCGGGGGCGGCGTGCGCTTCGACGAAGGCCAGGGTCTCCTCCTCCCAGCCGGCGTCGAGGGAGGTCCAGAACCGCTCCTGCTCTTTCGTCCGGGCGCGCAGGGTGAAGCGTTCGCCGCGCAGCTCCGCCGTCAGGATGTCGGACATGGCGGACGCTCCTTTCGCAGGCCTTCGGCGGGCGGCTGCCGGGCGAAACGTGAACGCTGGCCGGCGACGCGGCCCCTGGCGCGCCTTCTGGCACAGGGCTAGGATCACGGCAATGTCGAGAGGCGTGACCCTCCGTCCCGCGATGGACGATCGGGCGGCGGCGCAAAGGACCCGCGCGGCCGAGGGACGCCCGTGGCCCTGATCCGCAGCTTGTCGGGGCGGCTTCTGCTGCTGACGCTGATCTTCGTGATGCTGGCGGAGGTGCTGATCTTCGTCCCCTCGGTGGCGCGCTATCGCGAGAGCTATCTGATGGAGCGGCTGGAGCGGGCGCAGATCGCG
>JBCCPD010000207.1:0-6744 GCA_039025075.1 Pseudomonadota bacterium
CAGGCGATCGCGGGCATCCTGGGCGGGCTGCAGTCGATGCACACCGATGGCTTCGACGAGGCGCTGGCCTGCCCGACCGAGCACTCCGCCCGCATCGCCGTCGCCACGCAAAACATCCTGCGCGAGGAGGCGCATCTGTGCGACGTGATCGACCCGCTCGGCGGCTCCTGGTACGTCGAGACGCTGACCAACGAGATGGAGGAGAAGATCCTCGCCGTCATGAAGGTCATCGAGGACGCGGGCGGCATGTACGCCGCGGTCGACGCCGGCATCGTGCAGCGCATGCTCGGCAAGTCGGCGCTGGCGCACCAGAACCGGATCGAGAGCGGCGAGGAGAAGATCGTCGGCGTGAACTGCTACCAGGTCGAGGACGAGCGGATCGAGGTCGACACCTACCGCCCCGACCGCGCGGCGATGGAGGCGCAGGTCGCCGCGTTCCGCGAGTACAAGGCGGCGCGGGATCAGGGCGTGGTGCGGAAGGCGCTCGGCGATCTGGCCCGTGCGGCGAACAACGACGAGAACGTCTACGAGAAGGTCGTCCACGCCGCTTGGGACGGCGTGACCCATGGCGAGATCGTCGCCTGCCTGCGTCGCGAGCTCGGCTTCGGCCATCCGCAGATGGTGGCCTAGGTGAAGGACGGCGGGAGCCGGATCGACCGGCTGCGCGGCGCGATCCGCTCGGGCGATCCGATGGCGCTGGGCCGCGCTTTGACGATCGTGGAGAGCGGGCGACCGGAGGGCCGGGCGCTTCTGGCCGCGCTGAGGGAGGATCTGGGCCGGGCCAAGGTGATCGGCGTCACCGGGCCGCCGGGCGCGGGCAAGTCGACGCTGGTGGACGCGCTGATCCGCAGCTGGCGCGCGGCCGGCGAGCGCGTGGCGGTGCTCGCCGTGGATCCGGTCAGCCCGATCAGCGGCGGCGCGGTGCTGGGCGACCGCACCCGAATGGGGGCGCACAGCCTCGACGACGGCGTCTTCATCCGCTCGGCCTCCGCCCGCGGCCATCTGGGCGGGCTCTCCATCGCCACGCACGAGATGGCCGACGTGATGGACGCGGCGGGCTGGCCGATCATCCTGATCGAGAGCGTGGGCGCCGGCCAGTCGGAGACCGAGATCGCTCAGGTCGCCGACGTCGCTGTGGTGGTCTGCGCGCCGGGGCTCGGCGACGATCTGCAGGCGATAAAGGCGGGCATCCTGGAGATCGCCGACATCCTCGTCGTCAACAAGGCGGACCGCGACGACGCGGAGCAGACCGCCAAGCACCTGCAAGGCATGCTGGCCCTGCGCAAGGCCGAGCGCCGCGACGTGCCGGTGACGCGGGCGTCCTCGACCGAAAGGACCGGCATCGAGGAGCTGCGCGGGCTCATCGAAGCGGCTTTGGCCCGGTCGGAGGGCCGGGCGGAGCGGCTGCGCGTCCACAAGACGGCGCTGTTCGCGCGGGGGTTGGCGGCGAAGTTCGAGGCCGCGCTCGCCGGGCGCGACCTCGGCGAGATTGCCGAAGAAGCGGTCGACGCCGTCGTTCGGGACGCCGTGGTCAGGTTGCTGAGCGAGGCGTCGCGGTGACGCCGCCCTGCGGCCGGAGGACCGAAGGCCGGGCGAGGGCGCTGAACGGGGTCACGCTGAGAGCGCCTCTCCGCGACGGGGACGGCGACGTTAAGTCTGGGGTTTCGCGCCCGTCCGACGGCATGGGCCGGCAGGGCGGCGTCGCACCGTCGGCGACCTGCGACGCGTCGAAGAAGCGATGGATCGACGAGGTCTGCGCAAAGGCCCGATCGGCGCGGGTTCAGGGCAGCGGGTCCGCTCGCCCGGCACGCCGCGCGCGGATAGCGCGTCGAATCGCTGGGAACGCCTGATGGCCAAGGGCGTCTTTCTTTGCGCGGGCCGCCGCACGCCGTTCGGCGATTTCGGCAGGTCACTGAAGGACGTGGAGGGGACGGACCTCGGCATTCATGCGGCCAAGGCGGCGCTGGACGCCAACGGGACCGGTGCGCTCGATGTCGACCACCTCGTCTGCGGCAACGTCATCCCCGTGGGTCAGGGCGGGCTTTTTTCGGCCCGGGTGATCGCGCTGGGCGCGAGAATGCGCGAGGAGAGCGCCGCGCTGAACGTCAGCCGGGCCTGCGGGTCCGGCACGCAGGCCATCGTCTCGGCGGGCGAGCAGATCCTCTCCGGCCGCAGCCGACTCGCGCTCGCCGGCGGCTACGAGAACGCCTCGCGCGCGCCCTACCTGCTGGAGCGCGCCCGCTGGGGCATGACGCGCGGCGCGGACCGCATCGTCGACATGATCGACCACGCCTATCGCGATCCGTTCGACCTTTCGCTGATGGGCGAGACGGCGGAGAACCTCGCCGATGACTTCGGCTACGCCCGCGACGACATGGACGACTACGCGTTGACCAGCCAGCGCCGGGCCGGCGCGGCGATCGAAAGCGGCTTCCTGGCGCGGCAGATCGCTCCGATCGACGTGCCCGACGGCCGCTCGACCCGGCCTTTCGAGATGGACGAGTTCCCTCGGCCGCAGATCGCGCGCGAAAAGCTCGCTGCGCTGCGCCCCGCCTTCCGCGACGGCGGCCGCGTGACCGCCGGCAATTCCAGCGGCATGACCGACGGGGCGGCATTCCTCGTGGTGTCGGACGGCGAGGCCGGCCCTGCGCCGCGGGCGCGGCTGGTGGATTGGGAGGTGGTGGGCGTGCCGCCTCGGATCATGGGCTGCGGCCCGGTCCCGGCCATCGGGCGCCTGCTGAAGCGCCGCGAGCTGACCGTGGACGACATCGACTGCTTCGAGATCAACGAGGCCTTCGCCGTCGTCAACCTGCATGCGGAGCGGATGCTGGGCGTCCCGCGGGAGCGGACCAACCTCTACGGAGGCGGCATCTCCATCGGGCATCCGCCGGGCGCGACCGGGGTGCGGATGATCCTGACCGCCATGGACCACCTCGACGGCGCGAAGGGTCGCTTCGCGGTCGTCTCCATGTGCCTCGGCGCGGGCCAGGGCATGGCGGTGCTGATCGAGCGCGCAGGCGCTTGAGCCGCGCAGGCGGAGAGCGTCGCGGCGACGGCCTTCGCCTGGGGATGGGCGAGGTCGCAAGGGTCGGCGCCGCGGCGGTTTCAACGAGGGATGGAGACGCTGGAACGGCGCGGGGTTCGAGGCGTCGCGGCGGTGATGTCGGACGCGTCGGAGACCGCATGCGAGCGTAAATTTGACTGGACACTTTTGAACGACAAGTGTTATTGACACATAGCCTGTCAGGACATCGCTGAAAGATGCCCTTGGCTGGCGAGCGACGGCCGGTCGGCGGGGTGGCGCAGCCTTCTTCGACGGGACGACGCTTTCCACCAATCTCAAAGAGCATCGGCGCAGAGCGCCGGGCGCTCGGCGGCCCTGCGCGAACAAGCGCCCCTGGCCGGACCTACGTGCAAGGAGGTCGTGCATGGCATTGCTCTCATACGAAAAGAAGTACCGCGTCAGGGGAGGGACGCTGATCTGCGGCGACCTGTTCGACTTCTGGGTCGGACCGTTCTACGTCGGTTTCTTCGGCGTCGTGACCGTCTTCTGCGCCACGCTCGGCACGTTGCTGATCCTCTACGGCGCCTCCCAGGGAGACACCTGGAATCCCTGGCTGATCTCGATCGAGCCGCCCGAGCTGGAGGTCGGCCTCGGCGTCGCCCCGCTCATGGAAGGCGGGCTGTGGCAGATCCTTACGGTGCTCGCCCACGGCGCCTTCATCAGCTGGGCGCTGCGCGAGGTCGAGATCTGCCGCAAGCTCGGCATCGGCTATCACGTGCCCATCGCCTTCGGGGTGGCGATCTTCGCCTACACCTCGCTGGTCGTGATGCGACCGGTGCTGATGGGAGCCTGGGCGCATGGATTTCCCTACGGAATATGGTCCCATCTCGATTGGGTGAACAACGTCGGCTACGCGTACGGCAACTTCCACTACAACCCGGCGCACATGGTCGCGGTGACCTTCTTCTTCACCACCACCTTGGCGCTGGCGCTGCATGGGTCCTTGATCCTCTCGGCCGCCAACCCGAGGGGCGCGATGGGCGAGGACGCACCGGAGATGCGCGGGCCGGAGCATGAGGACACCTTCTTCCGGGATTTCATAGGCTATTCGGTCGGCACGCTGGGCATCCACCGCCTGGGCCTGCTGCTGGCCCTGAACGCCGGCTTCTGGTCGGCGGTTTGCATTCTGATTTCCGGAACGGTCTGGTTCGACGCCTGGGCGAACTGGTGGTTCTGGTACGTGGAGCTGCCCTGGTGGGCCGACATCGAGGGAGGCGTCAATGGCTGAGTATCAGAACATCTTCACCCAAGTTCAGGTGCGCGGTCCGCTGGAAATGGGCGCGGTCGAGGCCGCCGACCTGGAAGAACGGACCACCGGCGCGTTCTTCTCGAACCTGGTCGGCTGGTTCGGCAACGCTCAGTTGGGGCCGTTCTACCTGGGCGTTTGGGGCGTGGTCTCTCTGGCCACCGGGGCCATCTGGTTCACCATGGTCGGCATGCATTTCTGGTCCCAGGCCGGATGGAACCCGGCGGTCTTCATGCGAGATCTGTTCTATTTCTCGCTCGATCCGCCGCGGGAGGACTACGGCCTGAGCATTCCGCCGATGCGCGACGGAGGCCTGTGGTTCATAGCGAGCTTCTTCCTTCTGGTGTCGGTGCTGACCTGGTGGGCGAGATCCTGGTCGCTGGCGGCTCAGCAACGCATGGGCAAGCACGTTTTCTGGGCCTTCGGCGCGGCGATCTGGCTGTTCCTCGTGCTCGGCCTGATCCGGCCGATCGCGGTGGGAAGCTGGTCCGAGGCGGTGCCCTACGGCATCTTCAGCCACCTCGACTGGACGCTCAACTTCTCCGTCATCCACGGGAACCTGTTCTACAACCCGTTCCACGCGCTTTCGATCGTGTTCCTCTACGGCTCGACCCTGCTGTTCGCCATGCACGGCGCGACCATCCTGGCGGTGGCGCGCCTGGGCGGCGATCGGGAGCTGGAGCAGATCTCGGACCGCGGGACGGCCACGGAGCGCGCGGCCCTGTTCTGGCGCTGGACCATGGGCTTCAACGCCACCATGGAGGGCATTCACCGCTGGGCCTGGTGGTTCGCGATCCTCACGCCCATCACCGGCGGGATCGGGATCCTTCTGTCGGGCACCGTGGTCGACGATTGGTACGCTTGGGCGCAGGTCCACGGCTACGCCCCGCTGGACCCCTGAGGGAGGACAGGACGTGACTGGAGACGACAGCAACCCGTTCACCCAAAGCGAGTTCGACAGGGACAAGGCGGCCAAGTCGGTGGTCGTGCAGATGGGCGTGGGGGCCGGCCTCGCCGCCGCGACCATCCTCGTGCCGATGATCGCCATCTACCTGCTCTATCTCGTCGGCACCCTTCTGCCGCCGGAGTCGAAGGAGGCGCCGGATCCGACGCCCGGCTCGTTCTCGACGCTGCAGGTCGAGATGCCGCGCTATGCCTGAGGGGCCGCAGAACGACCTCGACGCGTTCGCGCGTCGGGGGGTAGGCCGCGGCCTGCCGCCTGGGGAGGGTCCGCTCTGAACCTCTCGGCCGAACGCCTGGGCGCCGGCTCTCGACGCCTTCGCCCTTCGCTGGGTCGCGGTCTACGCCGCGACCCTCGTAGTTTTCGGCGCAGAAGTCGTGTCGGACCAGGTCCTCGACCGGGCGGCGGAGGTTCGGAGGCGAGCGATCGAGGACGGGGCGACCTTCGCCCAAAGTCCGTCTTGCCGGGTCGCCGCCGAACGACCTTGCTGCGTCGGGTGCTGAGCAGGAGTTGGACATGACCGATCTCAAGATGATGCGAGGCGTCGCCGCTTTGGTCGCGGCCGCGCTCATCTTCACCGCGGCCCATGTGCTGACGGGGCGAAGCCCCGGGTACAGCCCCGGGCTCGACATCGCGCGCCCGGCGATCGAGGGGGAGCGCACGCTGGGCATCGCCAGCTCGCCCGGAGGCGCCGCGCTCGTGGTCGACGCCGATGGAGCCGAAATCGCGCGCTTCGGCGAAGGCGAGGCGAACTTCATCTCCATGATGCATCGCGCGTTGCTGTTCGAACGGGACAAGGTCGGGGCGGAGCGCGATGCGCCCGTGCGCGTGCGCTGGCGCGGCGGCGCGCGCTGGTCGATCTACGACCCGGCCACGGGCGACGAGTACGACCTCGCCAGCTACGGACCGCAGAACGTCGACGCCTTCGCGGCGCTTTACGAGATGTCGTCGGTCGCCGAGACCGAGCGCGCCGCGCGTCAGCCGTAGCCGCGAGCCGGTCGGGCGGGCCTGGGCTTCGAGGCCGCCGATCGGCGAGCGTGTTTTGCAGTAGCCGGGCTTCGGCGAGACTTTCACGACCTCAGAAGACGGCGAAGGTCCGACTGTCCTTCCCAGCCCTCTTCGCACGCTCGATCGAACGGGCGTGGAAGACGTCGACGCCGCCTTCGCGCACCGAGCTGATCCTCGGCATCGAGGTCTTCGGCGGCGGAGCCACCTAAGACCGTTCCGGAAACCTCGGCCTGGGGCGCCGACGCCGACGGCGAGGCGGGCACGGGTGGACAACTCCGCGTCGCGACAGCAAAAGTCATCGGGCGATTCCCGGACCTACCCACGCCCGCTCTTCGCGACGTCGGCAATCCTGGGACACCGTCGGCGGATCGCGCCCTCTGCAGCCTCCGCCGATCCGCTTCTGGACAGGCATGGGAGGTCTGCATGCGCGACGAAAGACGTTTCTACATCGATGGAGGCTGGACG
>JBCCPD010000208.1:0-6743 GCA_039025075.1 Pseudomonadota bacterium
CTACTGGCCCGAGGACCTGCGCGAGGCCATGGAGCCGGTGAACGCGCGCATCTACGATACGCTCAACAACGGCGTCTACAAATCGGGCTTCGCGACGACGCAGGAGGCCTACGAGGCCGCGGTCCATCCGCTGTTCGAGACCATGACGTGGCTGGAGGAGCGGCTGTCCGCGAACCGCTACCTGATGGGCGACCGGCTGACGGAGGCGGACTGGCGGCTTTTCACCACGCTGATCCGGTTCGACGCGGTCTACGTGGGGCACTTCAAGTGCAACATCGCGATGCTCAAGGACCACCCGAACCTTTGGGCCTACACGCGCGAGCTCTACCAGATGCCGGGCGTGGCCGAGACGGTGAACTTCGAGCACATCCGGCGGCATTATCACTACAGCCATGAGAGCGTGAACCCGCACCGGATCATCCCGGCGGGGCCTGAGATCGACTACGACGCGCCGCATGGGCGGGAGGCCTTGAAGGCCGCCGCCTGACGCTGGTCCGCCGCCGCCCCTCGCGCTAGGCTCGCCTTGGATTGAGGCGGGACGCCATGGGATTGCTGGACAGCTTGACGAGCGAACAGTTGACGGCCGTCGGCGCGATCGCCGCTGTGGTCGCCGTTATCGTCACGCTCCTGTTGGCGGTTTTCACGCCCCTCCGCCGATGGCTTTGGGAGCGCCTGCGTCCCGCTAAGCGCCCACAGGAACGCACGGTGCCGTTTCGGGGCGTGAAGGGCCGCGAAGACGACCTCAGGAAAATCCGTGACGCGCTGATCGAGGACGGGACCGGCGTCCTCGTCCCCGGCGCTGACGTGGTCGCCGTCTCGGGCGGCGGCGGGGTCGGCAAGACCACCCTCGCCAAGCACTACGCCGACGAGCACCGCAAGGACTACGACCACGTCCACATCATCCGCTGCGAGCGCGAGGCGGAGATGCACGAGGACCTCGCCCGCCTCGTCAAGGGGCAGGGCCGCGCCGCCGACCTCGCGGCCGAGGCGCTGATCCGCATCCGCGAGTCCAAGGACCGCTGGCTGCTGATCTACGACAACGCGCCCGATCTCGACGCCATCGAGTCGATGCTGCCCGAGGGCGCCTACGTCCACGTCCTCGTCACCAGCCGCAACCGCGACTGGACGCGCAACAAGCTGCGGCGGCTCGACCTCGACGTGCTCTCGCCCGCGGCCACCGTCGCGGTGCTGGAGGCCGAGGCCGGCTTCGTGGACGACGACGCCGGCGCGCTGGCCGAGCGGCTGGGGTTCCTCCCGCTCGCGCTCGTCCAGGCCGGGGCGCTGGTGAAGGAGCGGGGCGGCGGCTTAGCGCCTTACATCGCCGATTTGGACAAGGTGCTGCAGACGGCGCCCCTCGCGAAGGACTACCCGCGCAGCGTCGACGCGACCGTCGCGCTGTCGTTGCGGGGGCTCGGGCTCGACGAAACCGCGCTCCTGAACCTCTTCGCCTGGATAGCGCCGGAGGGCCTGACCGCTGACCTCCTTGCGCCCGTCGCCGATCTGCCGGAGGAAGACGAGTGGCTCCCAGACATCCCCGAGCCGCTGATCGCGCTCGCCAATAACCTGCCGGCCGCTGAGGCGGCGCTGGCGCGGCTGCAGCGCCGGTCTCTGCTGACCCCGTCGGCGGAGGAGCAAGGCTTCGCTCTGCACCGCCTCACCGCTCTCGTCCTGCGCACCCGCCAAAACGACGACGCCTTCGCCCGCGCCGCCGCCGCCGTACTAGCCGCCGGGTACCCATACTATTCAAACGAGTTCCAGAACTGGCCACTATGCGCCCGCCTAACGCCTCACGTCCTTGCCCTCCACGACACGACGCAGCAAACCGATCCACAGAACAACGCCATGGGCCGGTTATGCAATCAGACCTCGGTCTACCTACGAGAACAGACCGTTCTGCCCGCTGCTCTTCGGCTCGCCGAAACCAGCCTGACCTTGAAGCAGAAGCACTACGGTCCGGATCACCAGACGACAGGTGTCGGCCATTCTCAAATTGGCATAGTCTGCACTGATCTAAGAAACCTTCCCGCTGCCGAGATGCACTTGCGCCGGGCACTAGAGATTTCCACCACCGACAGTCACGCCACTGCTGACAACCTAGCGATTACGCTAAACAATCTTGCCGGCGTCTTCGGAGGCCAGGCGGAGGAGGAGCGGAAGCGAGGCGAGAGCGGCGCAGCCAAAGCGCAGGAAGCGCAGGTGCACTACCGTACAGCCCTAACCCTCACCCGATCAGCCCTGCGGCGAGCGTCAACGGACGGCGACGCGCTGACTGCGCGCGAGGCGGCGGTCTTGGAGACGACCGAGCTCAGCGGCCTCGCCACCCTCAACGATACCACTGGCCGCCGGTGCCGAGCGCGCGTGCTGGCCAAAGCCGCCATCGACCGCTGGCAGGCCGCCGGTCTGCCGCCGGACGACCCACGCCACGCTTTCAACCTCAACACCCTCGGGGCTCTCCACCAGCGCCTCGGCGAGCCCGCCGCCGCCCGCGCCCCGCTCGAACGTGCCCTCCACATCTTCGAGACGCAGCTGCCGCCCGGCCACCCGAACACTCGCAACACCGCCCTCTGGCTCGCCGCCTGCCTGTTCGCCCTCGATCCGCCCAGGGTTGAGGCGGCCGAGGCGCTCTGCAAGGACCATCGCCTCGACCAAGCGAAACACCGCGCCGACGCCGCCCGATTCATGGCCGAGGCGTCCCGCCGCCCCTCCGCTTGACCGCGCCGCGCCGCGCGTCACTGTGACGGGCGCTCGCAAATGAAAAAGAACCCAAGGCGCCGGGGGCGCGATCATGAACACGCCCGCCCACCTCATTCTCGCCGCCGCGATCTGGGCGCGGCCGACGCGGCGCGGGGCGCATCCCGGGCGGCAGGCTCGGGTCAACGGGGCGGCTCTGGCCGGGGCGCTGATCCCCGACGCCTCGCTCTACTTCATGGTGCTGTGGGAGGCGCGGGTGAACGGGCGCACGCCGCGCCAGATCTTCGGCGAGGACTATCGCGATCCGTTCTGGCAGACGGTCTTCGCGGTCGACAACTCGATCCCGCTTTGGGTCGCTCTGGCCGCGCTCTCGGCCTGGCGGCGATGGCCAGTGCTGGGCGCGCTGAGCGGCGCCGCGCTGCTGCATGTGCTCACCGACTTTCCGCTGCACCACAACGACGGGCGGGCGCATTTCATGCCCTTCACGGACTGGATCTATGAGAGCCCCGTCTCCTACTGGGATCCCAACCGCTACGGCTGGCTCGTGGGGCCGTTGGAGGGGCTGCTGTGCCTGGGGCTCGGCGCGATCCTGTGGCGGCGATTCAGCTCGCGCGTCTCCCACGCGCTGATCGCCATCGCCCTTCTGGCGGAGCTGGCGCCGGCGATCCTGTTTCCGCTGCTGTTCGGCTGAGGCGGCGCGGAGCGGCGGCGGGACTCGCCTCCCGCCCCGCCCGCCGCTACACCTTCGCGCAATCGCCCATCGCGCGCAGGGAGGCCGCCATGACCACCGAACTCACCCACTGGATCGACGGCAAGCACGTCGAGGGAACCTCCGGCCGCTTCGCCGACGTCTACAACCCCGCCACGGGCGAGGTGCAGGCCAAGTGCCCGCTGGCGACGCCGGCGGAGCTCGACGCCGCGGTTCGGGGCGCGATGAAGGCCCAGCCCGCCTGGGCCGCCACCAACCCTCAGCGCCGCGCCCGCGTCCTCATGAACTTCGTGCAGCTGCTGCACCGGGACATGGACAAGCTGGCCGAAGCGCTGTCGCGCGAACATGGGAAAACCCTGCCGGACGCGAAAGGCGACGTGATCCGCGGGCTGGAGGTCGCGGAGTTCTGCATCGGCGCGCCGCACCTGCTGAAGGGAGAGTTCACGGAAGGCGCGGGCCCGGGCATCGACATCTATTCGCTGCGCCAGCCCATCGGCGTGGCGGCCGGCATCACGCCCTTCAACTTCCCCGCCATGATCCCGATGTGGAAGTTCTGCCCCGCCGTCGCCTGCGGCAACGCCTTCATCCTCAAGCCGTCCGAGCGCGACCCCTCCGTGCCCCTCATGCTGGCCGAGCTGATGCAGGAGGCGGGCCTGCCCGACGGCATCCTGCAGGTCGTCAACGGCGACAAGGAGAGCGTGGACGCGATCCTCGACCACGAAGAAATCGGCGCGGTCGGCTTCGTCGGCTCCACCCCCATCGCGCATTACGTCTATTCGCGCGGCACCGCGGCCGGGAAGCGCGTGCAGTGCTTCGGCGGCGCCAAGAACCACATGATCATCATGCCCGACGCGGACATCGACCAGGCGGTCGACGCGCTCGTGGGCGCCGGCTACGGCGCGGCGGGGGAGCGGTGCATGGCCGTCTCCGTCGCGGTGCCCGTGGGCGAGAGCACCGCGGATCGGCTGATGGAGAAGCTGGTGCCGCGGGTCGAGAACCTGAAGATCGCGCCTTACACCGACGGCGACGACGCAGATTTCGGGCCCCTGGTGACGCGGGAGGCGCAGCAGCGCGTGCTCGGCCTGGTGGACCGGGGCGTCGAGGAGGGCGCGACCCTGCGCGTCGACGGCCGCGGCTTCAAGATGCAGGGCTACGAGGACGGCTTCTTCGTCGGCGGCTGCCTGTTCGACAACGTCGACAAGGACATGGACATCTACAAGACCGAGATCTTCGGCCCGGTCCTGTCGACGGTCCGAGCCAAGACCTATGAGGAGGCGCTGGGTCTCGCCATGGACCACGAATACGGCAACGGCGCCGCGATCTTCACCCGCGACGGCGACGCGGCGCGGGACTTCGTGAACCGCATCAACATCGGCATGGTCGGCGTGAACGTGCCGATCCCCGTGCCGCTGGCCTACCACACCTTCGGCGGCTGGAAGAAATCGGTCTTCGGCGATCTGAACCAGCACGGGCCGGACGCGTTCCGGTTCTACACGCGGACCAAGACGGTGACCTCGCGCTGGCCCTCCGGCGTGAAGGAAGGCGCGGAGTTCTCGATTCCCGTTATGCAATAAGAGGTTGCGATGCGGCGGGGCCGTCAGTCGGTCTTGCCGCGCCGCTTCCGGATCGCGCCGCCGATGGCGCCTGCGAGGGCGCCGACGACGACGGCGCCCGGGTAGCTGAGCGGCGAGCCTCCGAACGCAAGGTTGGAGAGCGTCACTCCGACGGGCAGGCAGAGCGCGCCGATCACGGCGTACTTCGCCACCGGTCCGAGACGATCAAGATAATCGAACACCGCGCCCTCCCGCGCCTTTTCTTCGGAGAAAGCACCATGCCCGCCGATCTTCGACCGCTCAACGCCCCCGACGTGCCTCGGGTCTCCGCCGGCTACGCCAAGGCGATGGAGGTGACCGGCGCGACGCGGTGGCTCTACGTCTCCGGCCAGATCCCGCTGGGCGAGGACGGCGTGCCGGAGAGCTTCGCGGATCAGGCGCGGCTGACGCTTCTGAACGTGGAGCGGCAGCTGGTCCATGCGGGCATGGGCAAGGACGATCTGGTGAAGCTGACGGTCTTTCTCAGCTCCCGGGATCATCGGCTGGAGTTCCGCGACATCCGGACCGAATGGCTGGGCGGACGCGAGATCGGCCTTACCGTCATCGTTTGCGATATCTTCGACGAGGCCTGGCTGCTGGAGATCGAGGCGGTCGCGGTCGCTTAAGGCGCTGGAAAGGCGCGGGAAAACTCAGGGAGGCGGTGAGATGGATTTCGCGCTGAGCGAGGAGCAGACGGCCCTGTTCGACATGGCCCGGGACTTCGGCGCGGAAAAGATCGCGCCCTTCGCCGCTGAGTGGGAGCGGGAGGGGACCATCCCGCGGAGCCTGCTGGAGGACGCCGGGGCGCTGGGGCTCGGCGGGGTCTATGTGAGCGAGGAGAGCGGGGGGGCGGGGCTGTCGCGCTTGGATGCGGCTCTGATTTTCGAAGCGCTTTCAATGGCCTGCCCATCGGTGGCGAGCTTCATCTCGATCCACAACATGTGCGCGCGGATGGTCGACGCCTATGGCTCGGACGAGCTCAAGGGGCGGGTCATGCCGGGGCTCGTGGCGATGGAGACGGTGGCCTCCTATTGCCTGACGGAGCCGGGGTCCGGCAGCGATGCGGCGGCGCTCAGGACCAAGGCGGAGCGGACCAACGAGGGGTGGGAACTCACTGGAACGAAAGCGTTTATTTCGGGGGGAGGCTTTTCCGATGTCTATCTGGTGATGTGCCGGACGGGGAGCGAGGGGCCCAAGGGGATCTCCTGCCTGATGGCGGAGGATGGGGCCGAAGGGCTGAGCTTCGGCGCTCAAGAGCGCAAGATGGGGTGGAAGGCGCAGCCTACGGCGCAGGTGCAGATGGATGGGTGCAAGGTCCCTGCCGGGAACCTCGTGGGGGAGGAGGGATCGGGATTCCCCTATGCTATGCAAGGGCTTGACGGGGGTCGATTGAACATCGCGGCCTCGGCGCTCGGGGGTGCGCAGGCGTGTCTGGACAAGGCGTTGAGCTATACGGGGGAGCGGAAGGCCTTCGGGACGACGCTCGATCAGTTCCAGGCGCTGCAGTTCAAGCTGGCGGACATGGAGACGGAGCTGCAGGCGGCGCGCGTGTTCCTCTATCAGGCGGCTTGGAAACTGGATCAGGCCGCGCCGGACGCCACTAAATATTGCGCCATGGCCAAGCGGTTCGTCACAGATGTAGCGTCGAAGGTCGCCAACGACGCGCTGCAGCTGCATGGCGGCTACGGCTACCTCGAAGACTACGGCATCGAAAAGATCGTGCGCGATCTGCGGGTGCATCAGATCCTCGA
>JBCCPD010000209.1:0-6711 GCA_039025075.1 Pseudomonadota bacterium
GGGGGCGGGCTCGGGGTCGTCGCCGCGCTCGAGGCGGGCGCGGGCGGCGGCCTGGGCGGTCTCGTCGAGCGGGAAATTCCACATCAGGGCGACGGCGATCAGCTTCAGGGCCACCGGCGCGCCGGCGTAGAGCCAGGCGAGGGTGGTCAGCGCGGCGGGGTCGTTGCCGCCGACCTGGGTAGCGTCGAAGCCGACCCAGGAGAGCAGCCCGAGCGCGAGGCCGGCGGCGAGCGCCTGGGCGGCCTTGGTGGCGACGGACCAGACGGCGAAGAATGCGCCGGTGCGCTGCTCCCCGCCCTCGGCCGCGTCGGCGTCGACCACGTCTGCCTGCATGGCGGGCGGCAGCGAGAGGTCGGCGCCGAGGGCGAAGCCGGAGAGGATCGAGATCGCCGTGAAGGCCGCGACGTCGCCTGGGCCGAGGAGGAGCGCGGCGGCGAAGACGAGGCAGGCATAGGCCATCACCCCGCACCAGACCCGGTGCTTGGGCGCGCGCTTGGCGGCCCAGGACCAAAGCGGCGCGCCAAGGATCGCGGCGAGGAAGTAGAGCACCAGCAGGGTCCCGGCGGTCTGGTTGTCCGATTCCAGCCGATGCTCGACGAAGAAGAAGAAGAGCGCCGCCGGCAGGGCGTTGGCGGCGCCATTGACGAACCAGGAGAGCAGGAGTCGCATGAAGGGCCGGTTGCCGGCGGCGATGCGCAGCCCCTCCTTGAAGGGAAGGCGGCGGCGGGAGAGGTTGCGCGGCTCGGGCGCCTTCCAGAGGGCGGCGAGGAAGGCGAGGGGCAGCACTGCGGCGAGGGCGAGGAAGATGTTGGCGAGGCCCTGGCCTTCGTCATTGCCGGCGAGGGTGTAGAGGATGGCGGCGGAGAGCATGCCGAAGAGGCCGACCGCCTCCCTCCAGGAGGTGATGCGGGCGCGTTCGGCGTAGTCGCCGGAGAGCTCCGCCCCCCAGGCCTGGTAGGGCGTCAGGGCCATGGTCCAGGCGAGGGTGAGGGCGGCGAGGGCGATGCCGGCGTAGATCGCCGAGGGGTTTTCCGGCGGCAGGAACAGGAACCAGGAGGAGAGCAGGATCAGGGGCCCGGCGGCGGCGATCCAGGGCCGGCGGCGGCCCCAGGGGCCGGGAGTGCGGTCCGACAGCACGCCCATCAGCGGGTCCGAGACGCCGTCGAGCAGGCGGGCCATGACCATGAAGAGGCTCAGCAGCGCCAAGTCCGCGCCCTGCGAGGCGTAGTAGGGCACCACGTAGACGAAGACGGGGAAGTAGAGCGCGCCTAGAGGCGCCATCGGCGCGGCGTAGGCGGCGAGGGTCAGGGCGGGCAAGCGCAGGGGCGAAGCGGCGGATTCGGACATCTAAACGAAGGTGGCGCCGATGGCGCGGCGATCAACGACGCGGACGGCCGCGCAGGCGCGTATGCGCCGCCGTGCCGCGCGCCGCTCTGCCGTGCGACAGGTCGATGCGCCCGTCCGAGGGGGCGGACGGGCGCATCTGGGGCGCCGCGGCGCCGCGGCGATGGCGGCGTCCGGGGGGTAGGTCCGCAGCGCCCTTCCGGGAGCGTCGTCCGTTCGCCGGGCGGCGCGGTCAGATCGCTTCGGCCCCGCGCCATCGCCAACGCCGATGGAGCCCTTCGCACAGCAGAGGCGCGCAGATTGCAAACGCGACGAGCGCAAGCAGGGCGGGGGAGCCTGGCAGTGCCTCAAGCACCTCCGTGCCGCGCAGGAGGGCGACCTCGAAAACGTGCTTGGTGTCCTTGAATGTGCGCGACCCAAGGCTGGTGGCCACGTCGTGCAGACCAAAGAGCATGGCGAAGCCGGCGACGCCGAGGGCCAGCGTGATCAACCCTCCGGCGGCCGCGCGCCGCAACCCTCCGCCGAGCGATAGGCCCAGAGCCTTCCAAGAGGAAACGAAACTCCAGCCGCCGCCCAGAGCATAAAGGCCGACGGGGCTCAAGCCTTCAGGCAACGGCGCGTGGATCAGATGAAGGTGCACGGCGGAGAGGCCGGCGACGGCCCCGACGATGCCGGCGACGATGCGGGCTCCGCCGAAACGGTCCCGTGCGACATGGGCTTCGCGTCCGCGACCGCGGACCTGGACGAGTTGCACGCGCTCATACTCCCGAGCATACTACCCAAGCTGCATGCCGAATGAACACAACGGCAATCACTATTAACAGTCTGCACGGAAGGGGTCCAACTCGCAACTTCCAAACGCGGGAAGGCTGCGCATCATTCGGGACGGCATCGCTTTGGCGCTGCGCGAGGCGTCGAACCGAGCGTCAAGCGGGACGCTGGAGCGTGACCTGCACCACATCGGTGGTCCGCGCCATGAAGCACGCCGCGCACGAGGTCAGATAGAAGTTCCACATCCGGCGGAAGCGGTCGTCGAACCCCTGGGGGGCGATGTCTTCCCAGGCGGCGTTGAAGCTTTCGTGCCAGCGGCGAAGGGTCTCGGAATAGCTTTGGCCGAATTCGAGGCGGCCGATGTCGCTGAGCCCGGCGCGGCGAACCTGCTGGGTCAGGGCGTCGGGGCTGGGCAGCATGCCGCCCGGAAAAATGTACTTCTGGATGAAATCCACGCCCTTGCGGTAGCCCTCGAACAGCTCGTCCGCGACAGTGATGATCTGCAGGCAGGCGCGGGCATCGGGCTTCAGACGGTCGCGAAGTGCTTCGAAGTAGATGGGCCAGTATTTTTCGCCTACCGCCTCGAACATCTCGATGGAGGCGACGCCGTCGTACTTGCCGGTCTCGTCGCGGTAGTCGCGCATCACGATGTCGACGCGGTCCGAAAGGCCCGCCGCTTCGATGCGAGCCTTGGCGAAGTCGTGCTGCTCTTGACTGATGGTCAGGCCGGTGACCCGCAAACCGCGTTCCTTGGCGGCGTACTCGGCGAAGCCGCCCCAGCCGCAGCCGATCTCCAGAACGTGGCCGCCCTCGGGCGCCGCGATGCCGTCGCAGATCGCGGCGTACTTGTTGCGCTGGGCGGTCTCGAGCCTCTCCTGCGTGCCGCGAAAGAGGGCGGAGGAGTAGGTCATCGAGGGATCGAGCCACTTGGCGTAGAACGCGTTGCCGAGGTCGTAATGGGCCGCGATGTTGCGCCTGGAGCCCGCCTTGGTGTTGCGGTTCATCCAGTGGCGCAGGCGTTCCAACCAGCGGACCACGGCGGCCCCGGCGAACTGGCGCGCCATCTCCTCGTTGTTCAGAAGCGCGACATCGAGCACGGACTGAAGGTCAGGCGTGTCCCACCAGGCGTCCACATAGGCCTCTGCGAAGCCAAGCTCGCCATCCCGGACGATGCGGCCGAAAAGATCGGGATTGGACACGTTCACCCGACCTTGGGGACCCGGCTCCGCCCCTTCGGCCCGAAACACGCGGCCGTCTGGCAGCGAGAACTCCAACGCCCCGCGGCGCAGGCGGCGAACGGTGTCGAACGAGGCGGCGAACCAACGGGGCAGGTTCGACTGTCCGGTCGTGGAGGTCAGCGCTGCGCTCATCCCGCCGTCCTTCATCTGCGACGTTTCGTTAACGCATCTAAACCGCGGGGCGGGGATCGGCCAAGGCCGGATCGACCCCGGATCCCGCCGCATCGCGGTCCTTCCTGCGCGAAAACGCGTTCGGCGTGCCAGGGTAGCGCCGGAAAGGCGCTCCCTTGAGAGCCAGCAGAAGGGCCTGCCAATGGATGGCGAGGATCACACGCAGGGCGCCAAGCGGGAACTCGACGGCGAGACGGGTCAGCGCCCGGTCGCTCAGCCGCCGCCTGTCGCCGGACTGGGTCGCGATCAGCAGATCGCCCTCGGCGTCGCCCTGCTTGATGCGGATCGACAGGCGCTCGGCCGGCGGCATCACGTCGAAGCGGTAGGTCTGGTCCATGTCGATGAAGGGGGAGACGAACATGGCCTTGCCGGCGCGGTGACGGCGGGCGGCTCCGTCCGGCCCTGAGGCGTCGACCACATAAGCGATCTGGCCGCCAAAAGTGTTCTTGACCTCGTAGACCAGGCTTTCCAGGCGGCCTTCGGCGTCCTCGCAATAGTAGACCGAGAGCGGGTTGAAGACGTAGCCGAGCACCCTGGGCATTGCCATCAGGCGGATGCGGGCGGGTCGGGGACGCCCGGCCTCGGCGAGGCGCGCCTCCACCCAGGGGCGAAGAGGGGCTCCGTCGCGTGGGCCGTGGTCTGCGTCGTGGTGGGCGAAGAGGTTGAAGCGGTTGGCGGAGAGCAGGCGCAGGCTGCCGGCTGTCTCGGCCAGCCTGTCGACGTCCAGCAGGAAGGCGAAGTGACGGTAGCGGAAGCGGTGCGAGCGCGGGCGCAGGCGCATGTGCATGACATGCCCTGCGTAGATCGCGCCTGCCTCGGGCGTCTCGCTCACCTGTCCGCTCCCTATCGCGTGGTGCTACTCCGCCGCCTCGGCCAGACCGGTCATCGGGGCGCCGATGTCGCGCGCCCATTCGGGGCGGGCGCCGAGGGCGTTAGCGACTCGGAGGCCGGAGCGCAGGCCGTCTTCGTGAAAGCCGTAGCCCAGCCAGGCGCCGGCATGCCAGAGGCCGCGACGGCCTTGGATGTCGTCCATGCGGCCCTGCGCCTCGAAGCTGTCGCCGGAGTAGAGGGGATGGTCGTAGAGGTACTCGCCGTGGATCAGGTGCTCGGCCGGGCGCTGCTGGGGGTTGAGCGAGACGAAGAGGGGCTTGTCCATCGGCAGACCCTGAAGCCGCTGCATCCAGTAGGTGACTTGGGCGGGCCGCGCGGCATCGGCCCGGGCGCCTTCGGAGAGGAAGTTCCAGGAGGACCAGATCTTGCGCCGACGCGGCATCAGCGAGGGGTCGGAGTGCAGAACGGCGCGGTTCTTGGAGTAGGGGAAGCGAGCCAGCAGGGCGCGCTCCTCCTCGTCGGCATCGGCCATCAGGGAGAGGGCGACGTCGGAATGGGTGGCGAGGATCACCTGGTCGAAGCGGCCTTCCGAACCGTCGGAGAAGCGCACCGTCGCGCCGCCGGGGCCGCGGGTCACCTGCTCGGCGCCGACGCCGAGGACGGCGCGGGGCCCTAGGGCCTGAACGGCGCGGGAGACGTATTCGCGGGAGCCGCCGGTGACCGTGCGCCAGCGCTGCGCCGGGTCGAGGCCGGTCATCAGGTCGTGGTTTTCGAAGAACGCCACGAAGTTCTCGGCCGGGAATTCCAGCATCTCGCGGGTCGAGGTCGACCAGATCGCCCCGCCCATCGGCAGCACGAAACGGTCGCGGAAGGCGCGGGAATAGCGGCGCGACCTTAGCCAGTCGTCGAGCGACAGGCCGGTGAGGGCGCCGTCGGCCAGTTCTGCTCGGGCAGTGCGGTTGAACTTGAGGATTTCCAGCAGCATGCCGGCATGGCGCAGGTTCAGGATGTTGCGCCGCTGGCCGAAAAGCTGATCGAGATTATCGCAGGCGTATTCGTAAGCCCCGCCGTCGAGCGAAAACCCGAAGGACATGTCCGACCAGTGGGTGGGCACGTCGAGATGCTCGAAAAGACCGGTAAGGTTCGGGTAGTTGCGGTGGTTGTAGACGATGAAGCCTGTGTCGACCGCCACGCTTTTCTCGCCGAACCAGGCGTCCACGGTGTGGGCGTGGCCGCCGAAGCGGGGCTCGCGCTCATAAAGCGTGACGTCGTGGCGCTCGCTCAGTGCGAGGGCGGCGCCGAGGCCGGAGATGCCGGCGCCGATGACGGCGATTTTCACTTGGGAGGCTCCTGGGGTCGTTCGGCCGCGCGGACGGGTCCGGCAGCGCGGGGCGAAGGCGTTGGGGGGTCAGGCGGCGCGGTCCCTGAGGGCCGAATACGCATCGAGAGCCCGCTGACGGCCGGTCTTGAGGTCCACGATCGGGTCGGGGTAGCGGTCGTCGGGACGAAGGCCCCAAGACCTGGGAACGGCGTCGAAGAAGGCGAGCGCGTCCTCCGGGGGGGCGGCCGACAGCTCCGCCAAGAAGCGTCGGCGGTAGGCTCCCATCGGATCGAATTTCTCGCCCTGGGTCTCCGGATTGAAGATGCGGAAGAAGGGCGAGGCGTCGGGGCCGCTTCCCGCCGTCCACTGCCAGCCCATGGCGTTGGAGGCCGGGTCCCAATCCACCAGATGCTCGGCGAAGAAGGCCTCTCCCACGCGCCAATGGGTCATCAGGTGCTTGGTGAGGTAGGAGGCGGTCAGCATGCGCATGCGGTTGTGCATGCGGCCTGTCACGTGAAGCTCTCGCATGGCGGCGTCCACGGCGGGGACGCCGGTGCGGCCTTGGCGCCAGCGCTCTGCGTCCTCGTTGTCGTCGCGCCAGGGGAAGTCGTCCCACTGCTCGCGCCAATTGCCGGTCTCGATCCGCGGCGTGTGGTGGAGGAGGTGATAGGCGAACTCGCGCCAGACGATCTCCTTCAGGAAGATCGTGGCGCCTTCGGACTTGCCGCCCTGGCGGCGGCGCTGGGCGAGGGTCCAGATCGTGCGGGGCGAGATCTCGCCGAGCGCCAGGTGGTCGGACATGGACGAGGTGGCGTCGAGATCCGGGCGGTCACGCATGGTCGCGTAGTCGGCGACCTTGGCGTCGAGGAAGGACTCCAGTCGTGCGAGGGCGGCGTCCTCGCCGGGGTCGACGTAGCGCGCCACGACCTCGGCGCCGCGGTTCATGCGGGCGGAGAGGGCGAGGTCGTCGAGGGTCAGTGAGTACGGCCTGACCTCAGGCAGTGTCAGCTTGGGCGCGGGCAGCGGCTCATGCAC
>JBCCPD010000210.1:0-6705 GCA_039025075.1 Pseudomonadota bacterium
GCGTCACCGCGAGGGCCTGGGCGGCGAAGGCCTCGTTCAGCTCGATCACGTCGAAATCGGCGATGGTCAGGCCGAGCTTTTCCATGAGGATGCGGGTGGCGGGCGCCGGGCCGACGCCCATGATGCGGGGCGGGACGCCGGCGACGGCCATGCCGAGGATGCGGGCGACGGGCTTGAGGCCGTGTTTTTCCACCGCGGTCTCGGAGGCGACGATGACGGCCGCGGCGCCGTCGTTGACGCCGGAGGCGTTGCCGGCGGTGACGGTGCCGCCCTCGCGGAAGGGGGCGCGCAGGGCGGCGAGCTTTTCGAGCGTGGTCTCGCGCGGGTGCTCGTCGCGGTCGACCACGATGGGGTCGCCGCGGCGCTGGGGGATCTCCACCGCGACGATTTCTTTCACGAGGCGGCCGTTCTTTTGGGCCGCCGACGCGCGGGCCTGGGAGCGGAGGGCGAAGGCGTCCTGGTCCTCGCGGCTGATCTGGCGTTCCTCGGCGACGTTCTCCGCCGTCTCGGGCATGCTGTCGATGCCGTATTGGGACTTCATCAGCTTGTTGACGAAGCGCCAGCCGATGGTGGTGTCGTAGATCTGGGCGTTGCGGGACCAGGCGGTCTCGGCCTTGCCCATGACCATGGGGGCGCGGGTCATGCTCTCGACCCCGCCGGCGAGGCCGACGTCGATCTCGCCCGCCTTGATGGCGCGGGCGACGTCGCCGATGGCGTTGAGGCCTGAGCCGCAGAGGCGGTTGACGGTGGCGCCGGGGACGGTGTCGGGGAGACCCGCGAGGAGGGTCGCCATGCGGGCGACGTTGCGGTTGTCCTCGCCGGCCTGGTTGGCGCAGCCCATGACGCAGTCCTCGATGGCCTCCGGCGGGGCGCCGGCGCGGGAGACGGCCTCCTTGATGGCGAGGGCGAGCATGTCGTCGGGGCGGACCGCGGAAAGAGCGCCGCCGAAGCGGCCGATGGGCGTGCGGGCGCCTTCGCAGAGGTAGGCTTCGGGCATGGCTCAGGTCTCCTCCGGGTCTTCGAAATGGGCGCCGCCGATCTCCCGGCTGACGCCCCTGAAGGTGGCGATGATCTCCCCCTCCGCCGTGACCTCGGCGTCGTAGATGCCGGAGCGGCCGGAGGCGGCCACCTGGCGGGCCGAGGCGGTCAGGCGCTGGCCGACGCGGCCCGGCTTTAGGAAGCTGATCGCGTTGTGCTGGGCGACGGCGAGGCGGTTGAAGCTGTTGCAGGCGAAGGCGAAGGCCGAGTCTGCGAGGGTGAAGATGTAGCCGCCGTGGCAGATGCCGTGGCCGTTGGCGTGGTGGGGCTCGACGACGAGGCTGAGAGTCGCCGTGCCGGGGCCGACGGCGTCGAGGGACATGCCGAGCCACTTGGAGGCGGCGTCGGCCTCCCACATCAGGTCGGCGCAGCGGCGGGCTCGGGCCTCCGGGGTCATGGCGTCCACGGGGCGTCCACGCGTGGACGCTTGCCTATGTAATTGAATTCAATATTACATTCTATATTTTGCATTCGTGGACGCTGCGCCTGTCCAGGGCCGAAGATCACGCGCCGCCTCCGAATTTCGGGGCGCGCTTCTCGATGAAGCTGAGCACGCCCTCGCCGTAGTCGGGGTGGGCGCCGGCCTTGCGCTGGGTCGCGGCCTCGAGGTCCAGCTGCGTCGCGAGGTCGTTGGTGGCGGAGGCCTGGAGCGCGCCTTTCATCAGGCCGATGGCGTGGGTGGCGCCGCCGGCGAGGCGGCGGGCCATGCCGCGCGCTTCGTCCATCAGGGCCTCGTCGTCGACGCATTTCCAGATGAGGCCCCAATCGGCGGCCTGCTCTGCCATCAACGGATCGCCGGTCATGGCGAGGGCGCGGGCGCGGGCCTCGCCGATGTAGCGGGGCAGGAACCAGGTGCCGCCGGCGTCGGGCACGAGGCCGATCTTCACGAAGGCCTGGATGAATTTCACCGATTTCGCCGCGAAGACGATGTCGCCGGCCAGCGCGAAGTTGGCGCCGGCGCCCGCCGCGACGCCGTTGACGGCGACGATGACCGGCTTGGGCAGGGCTTTGACGCGCTTGATGAGGGGGTTGTAGTTGGCCTGGAGGCCGGCGCCCGCGTCGGGCGGCCAGGTCCCGTCGGCCATCATCTTCTTCGGGTCGCGCTCGCCCAGGTCCTGGCCGGCGCAGAAGCCGCGGCCGGCGCCGGTGACGAGGACGGCGCGCACTGCGTCCTCCCCCTCCGCCCGGTCCATGGCGGCGCGCAGGCCTTCGTGCATCTCGGCGGTGAAGGCGTTGAGGCGCTCGGGCCGGTTGAGCGTGATCTCGAGCACGCCCTCGCTGAGCACCGTGAGAACGGATGCCATTGGCTGATCCTCCCTGACGCGGGACCGGGCGGACCCCGGTTCTGCTTGCGCGACGGCGGAAGGCATCGCAAGAACCGGCGGAGCGGTCAATGATCCGCGGGGGCGGACCCGCGGGCGCCGGGGCGGGGAGGTCCTTCATGTCGCTCATCCAGGTTCACAGTTTCGCGCAAGGGGTCTGGAAGGCGCCTGCGGGGGTTCGGACGCTGCATTCGGCGGTGACCGGGGAGCCGGTGGCCGAGGCGGGCGCCGATGGACTCGACGTGCTGGCGATGGCCGAGCATGCGCGGGAGGTCGGCGGGCCGGCCCTGCGGGCGCTGACCTTCCATGACCGGGCGCGGATGCTGAAGGCTCTGGCGCAGGCGCTGACGGCCCGCAAGGACGAGCTCTACGCGCTGAGCCACGTCACCGGGGCGACGCAGCGGGACAACCTGTTCGATATCGACGGCGGGATCGGGACGCTGTTCGTCTATGCCTCCAAAGGGCGGCGGGAGATGCCGGACGCCCAGGTCTTTCTGGATGGCGAGGTGGAGGGGCTGAGCCGGTCCGGCGCGTTCCGGGGCCGGCATGTCTGCGTGCCGCTGCAGGGCGTGGCGGTGCATATCAACGCCTTCAACTTCCCCGTCTGGGGGATGCTGGAGAAGCTGGCGCCTTGCCTGCTTGCGGGCGTGCCGGCGATCGTAAAGCCTGCGACGGCGACCTGCTGGCTGACCGAGGCGGCGTTCCGGATCATGATCGAGGCCGATGTGCTGCCGGAGGGGGCGGTGCAGCTGGTGTCCGGCGGGCTGGGCGGGTTGCTGGACGCGTTGGGGCCGCAGGACGTGGTGGCCTTCACCGGCTCGGCCGACACGGCGCTGGCGCTGCGGGGGAACCGGACCCTGCTGCGCAACGCGGTTCGGTTCACGGCGGAGCAGGATTCGCTGAACGCCTCGGTGCTCGGCCCGGAAGCGGGGCCGGGGACGCCGGAATTCGACGCCTTCGTGAAGGAGGCGACGACGGAGATGACCGTGAAGGCGGGGCAGAAATGCACCGCGATCCGGCGGATCATCGTGCCTGAAGCGGCGATGGGGGCGGTGGCGGAGGCGTTGGCCGAGCGGCTCAAGGGCGTGCGGATCGGCGATCCGGCATTGGAGACGACGCGGATGGGGGCGCTCGCATCGGCGGCGCAGAAGGCGGACGTGGAGGCCAAGCGCGCCGCCATCGCCGCCGAGGCGACGGCGGTGCTGGAGGGCTGGCAGGCGGCGCCCGACGGGGTGGACCCGGAGCGGGGGGCGTTCGTGCCCCCGGCGCTGTATCTTTGCGAGGACCCGGACGGGGCGCGGGCGGTGCATGAGACGGAGGCGTTCGGGCCGGTCTCCACCCTCATGCCCTATCGGGACGCGGCGCATGCTCTGGCGCTGGCGAACCGGGGCGGCGGGTCGCTGGTGGCGTCGGTGTTCACGCACGATCCGGAGTTCGCGCGGGCGGCGGTGGCGGAGAGCGCGGCCTGGCATGGACGTTTGTATTTCGCGGATCGGGACATCGGGCGCGAGGGCACGGGCCATGGCGCGCCGATGCCGCACATGGTGCATGGCGGGCCGGGACGCGCCGGGGGCGGCGAGGAGCAGGGCGGCATCCGCGGCGTGCTGCATTACATGCAGCGGACGGCGGTGCAGGGCTCTCCCCGGATGCTGTCGGCCATCGGCTCGGACTGGATGCCGGGGGCCCCGGAGACGCCGAGCGATCCGCATCCGTTCCAGAGGCGGTTCGGGGACCTGGCGCCGGGGGATACGATCCATGCCGGGCCGCGGGTGGTGTCCTTGGAGGACATCGAGCACTTCGCGCATTTCACCGGCGACGTGTTCTACGCGCATATGGACGAGGCGGCGGCCCGCGCGAACCCGTTCTTTCCGGGGCGGGTGGCGCATGGCTACCTGCTGCTGAGCTTCGCGGCGGGGCTGTTCGTGTCGCCCGATCCGGGGCCGACGCTGGCCAATACGGGGCTGGAGGGGTTGCGCTTCATGGCCCCGGTGAGCCCGGGGGACGCAATCTCGGTGCGCTTGACCGTGAAGTCGAAGAAGGCGCGCAACACCGAGTACGGCGAGGTGCGCTGGGACGTGGCGATCAGCAAGCAGGGGCCGGAGGATGAGGCGCCGATCCAGGCGGCGGCCTACGACCTGCTGACGATGAACGCCGCTTGAGCCGGGCGCATCCCCCGGTGATCGGCCTGCGCAGCACCACGGGGTCGGCCAGGAACCGGTTCGACATGTCGTCGGTCAAGTCGCGGCGAACGTCGAGGCCGCAGGCGGCGTGACCGGCGAGATCGTCTGTCCGGCCAGGGCCCCCGGGCGGGCGATGGGCGCTCGGCCGGGGCTGGCCGTCATTGGCGATGCCGACGCGCGGCCGCTGGGCGCCGGCGCATACGTCTTCGCCGACTTGCGCGGATGAGGCGGCCGGGTCAGAGCGCCACGGCGGGCGGACCGGCGAGGCGCAGTCGGGAGGGGTCGGCCATGTCCTGGGTCCAGGGCAGGTC
Organism: Pseudomonadota bacterium; assembly: GCA_039025075.1. GTDB lineage: Bacteria > Pseudomonadota > Alphaproteobacteria > Rhodobacterales > Rhodobacteraceae > Albimonas. Next base: position 4,852 of record JBCCPD010000210.1, read on the forward strand.
GGTGGCTACGCAGGCGCTGGCGCGACCGGAAAGCTCCGCCCCCTCATGGGCGGCGAAGAAGCCGATGCCACGCATCAGCAGCGTCTCGTCCCGCATCACGCGGACGGCGCGCAGCATGCGCGCGTCCAGCACGCCGCGCAGGCCGCCCGACGCCTCTCGCCCGACGGCCCCGCACAAGGCCGCGCGGCCGGCGACGGGGCGGAGCGCGAAAGCGTAGTGGAAGACGTCGCCTGTGTTCCAGCTTTGCCTGAGGCGGGCGTAGCTTTCGTCAACCAGCCCGTCGCCGGCGACGGGCTCGAACCCGCTGGTGGCGTAGGCGCACCCGGTCAGCAGGCAGGCGGCGAGCAGCGCGAGGCGCCGCGCCGCGGCTTGGGCTGGCATGTCCGACCTCCTGTCGGTGGCGCGCGGGGCGCGACGAACGAAGGGTCGGTTAGGACGGAAGGGATGAAGGGCGGGTAAAGGCGGAACGCTTCAGGCGGCGATCCAGGCGCGATCGCAGCGCCAGGGGCTGGGAGACGCGAGACGGCAGGCGCCGGGTCATGGGAGCGGCTCGCGCGATCCAACCGCTGCCGGGCTTCGGGTCGACGATCTCGGCGATGCGCAGCGCCGACGGCGCGGCGAAGGAGGCGCTGAAACCGCGGAGCCTCGACGGCGGTCGAGGCCTCGCCGCTGCGATCACCTAGGCTCCGTGCCGAAGCACGTCGCGGCGCGCGTCGTCCCTGCTGCAACCGCTGGTGGTTTCGGCCGTGATCGTAGGGGCGAGGCGAGGCCGCGGCGCCGTCCCTGGCCTTCGCGGCCGCTGTCTGAGCCGCGATGGCGCGGATCGCGCGACGAGCGTCTACTTCGGGGCCATGCGGATGGAGCCGTCAAGCCGGATGGTCTCTCCGTTCAGCATGGGGTTGGCGGCGATGGCGGCCACCAGGTTCGCGTATTCCGACGGGTCGCCGAGACGCGAGGGGAAGGGCACCTGCTGGCCGAGGCTGTCGCGCGCCTCCTGCGGCAGGCCCATCAGCATGGGCGTCAGGAAAAGACCCGGCGCGATGGTCATGACCCGCACGCCGCGGCTGCTCAGGTCGCGGGCCATCGGCAGGGTCATTCCGACGACCCCGCCCTTGGAGGCGGCGTAGGCTATCTGACCGATCTGACCGTCATAGGCGGCGACGGAGGCGGTGTTGACGATCAGGCCCCTCTCTCCGTCCTCGTTGACGGGCTCGGCCGCGGCCATGGCGGCGGCGGCCATGGAGGCGACGTGGAAGGTGCCGACGAGGTTGATCATGATCGTGGTGCGGAACACGCCGGCGTCATGCGCCTTGCCGTCCCGGTCCACGGTGCGAGCGGCCCAGCCGACGCCGGCGCAGTTGACGGCGATCCGCTCCTGCCCATGCGCGTCGTGCGCGCCGGCGAGGCCGGCCTCCACCGAGGCCGGGTCGGTCACGTCGACGTCGAAGAAGGCGCCGCCGATGTCCTTGGCGACCGCCTGCCCGGCCTCGGCGTTCTTGTCGAAGATGGCGACCTTGGCGCCCGAGGCGGCGAGGCGGCGCGCCGTGGCCTCGCCGAGGCCCGAGGCGCCGCCGGTGACGACCGCGCCCATCCCGTTGGTGATGTCCATGCGTTCTCTCCCTTGATCTTGCCGGGCGCGGCTCAGCGCGCCTTCTGCTCTTTGACCTCGACCGGGCCTCCGGCCTCTTTCCAGCCGCGGAAGCCGGAGCCCACGTGGGCGACCTTGAGGCCCAGATCCTGCGCGACGTCCGCGGCGAGCGCGCTGCGCTGCCCGCCGGCGCAGAAGAAGACGAAGGTCTTCTCGCGCTGCTGGAAGACGTCCTTGGTGTAAGGGCTGTCGGTCGCGATCCAGAA
>JBCCPD010000211.1:0-6699 GCA_039025075.1 Pseudomonadota bacterium
GCCGCCTCGCGGCCTCAGACCGCGAGGCCGAGGTCGACGAGGTGCTGCGCGCCCTGGCGGATGGTTCCGTGGTCGCGCAGCTCCAGGATCAAGCGGGCGTTGGGGCAGCTTTCGGCCAGCGTGGCGAAGAGGGGCTTCCAAGGAACGTTGCCTAGACCCGGGGCCCAGTGCCGGTCGGCATAGCCGTCGGCGTCCTGCAGGTGGACATGGACCAGCGCCTCCGCCGCGGTCTTGGCATGGGCGTCCACCGGGCGGCCGCCCTTGGAGACATGGGCGTAGTGGGCGTGGCCGGTGTCGAGCGACACGCCGGCGACGTCGCGGCCGAGCGCCTGGACGAGGCCCAGGCGACGTTCCGGGAAGCGCTCCTCGATGTTCTCCACCGCGAGGGTGACGCCGAGGGCGCGCGCGCGGTCGGCCACGGGGGCCATGGTCTCGAGCGCGTTGTCGATGACGTCGGCGTCGCCGCCGAACATGAAGCCGTTCTGTTCGTGCCAATCGGTGAAGGGGGAATGGACCACCATAAGGTCGGCGCCGAGATGGGCGCAGACCTCGAGGCCTTGGGCGAAGCGCTTGCGCACCACCTCGCGGATCAGCGGGTCGGTGGCTTGCAGGGGCAGGTCCCAGAAGGGGCCGTGAATGCCCAGGGGGCCCTCATGACCGTCGAGCTTCTTCAGGGCGATGTCGGCGAGCGCCTTCCAGTCGCCGTCGAGCACGCCCGAGAAGATGAAGTCCTGGATCTCCACCGGGCGCGGCGCCTCCAGCAGCCAGTCGCGGAGGCCGGAGATGTCGCCGACGGCGATGGCGGCGCCGAGAACGGGGAGGGTCATGGGAGCGGTCCTTGCGCGGGAGGCCGGGGTCGCGCCGCTTTAGCGATGATGTGCGACGAAACGGTGAAAGGTCGGAGACGGGGGGGCGGGGGTCTGGCGTCGGGGCCGAGCTGGGCGCGGCTTGGGCTGAGGGGTCAGTCGGGGGCGCCGGCGTTTTCCATCTTCTTGACCCAGCGGCCGCCCTCCTGCGCCCAGTACTCGGCGGGCAGGCCGGCGGCGGCGGCGGCGCGCCAGTCGGCGCGGGCGCGGTCCTTGGCGGCGAGGTCCTGGTCGTCGAAGAGAAGGGCGACGCGGTCGAAGCCGGTCAGGCTTTCGGGCGGCTGCGAGGCGCCGGCGACCAGCATCAGATAGGCGGCGCCGTTTTCGGGCGGGTCGGAGGCGCCGAGCAGGATCGGTTGTTTTCCGGCATGGGGCTCGGAGGCGAGGCCGTGGGGCAGGAAGGCCGCGTCCGAATAGGTCCAGAGCGCCTGGTCGAGCCCGCGCAGCGCGGCGTCGGAGCCGGCGCGCACGGCGGCGCGCATGCCGTGCTTGAGGCAGGTTTCCAGCAGCGCGGGGGCCACGGCCTCGAGCGGCCGTTCGGTCAGGTGGTAGAAGCGCAGCGCGGTCACGACCGGGCGCCCCGAGGCGCCTGCGCCGAGCGGGCGGAAGGGGGCTCGACGCCCCCTTTCGGCCGAGCTTGCGGGACGGTCGGGCGCGTCACGACGTGGTTGCGCGACGAGGACGTCACGACGGGGTTGCGCGACGAGGACGTCACGACGTGGTTGCGCGACGAGTGCTTGACGACGTGGTTGCGCGACCGGGGCGTCACGATGGCTCGCGCCCGCGGATCAGGGCGTCGCAGCTCAAGACGCCCCAGCCGGTGGCGCCGCGGGGGCAGAGATCCTGCGTCTCCTTGCCCATGGCCACGCCGGCGATGTCCACATGGACCCAGGGCGTCTCGTCCTTGACGAAGCGCTTGAGGAACTGGGCGGCGGTGATGGAGCCCGCGGGCCGCCCGCCGGTGTTCTTCATGTCCGCCAGGCGCGACTTGATCTGCTTGTCGTAGCCGGGGCCGAGCGGCAGGCGCCAGGCGGCCTCCCCAGCCGCGTTGCAGGCCGCGCCCCATTCGTCGGCGAAGGCGTCGTCATGGCCGAAATAGCCCGCCGTCTGGTGCCCCAGGGCGATGATCATGGCGCCGGTGAGGGTGGCGAAGTCGACCATGGCGGAGGGCTTGAAGCGCTCCTGCGCGTACCACAGGACGTCGGCGAGCAGGAGGCGCCCCTCGGCGTCGGTGTTGATGACCTCGATGGTGTCGCCCTTCATGGACTTCACGATGTCGCCGGGGCGCTGGGCGTTTCCGTCGGGCATGTTCTCCACCAGCCCGACGATGCCGACCACGTTGGCCTTGGCCTGGCGCAGGGCCAGAGCGCGCATGGCGCCGGCGACGACCGCGGCGCCGCCCATGTCCATGGTCATCTCCTCCATGCCCCCCGCGGGCTTGAGGGAGATGCCGCCGGTGTCGAAGACGACGCCCTTGCCGATCAGGGCCGTCGGGGCCTCCTCGCCGCCGCCGGTCCAGTTCATTACCACCACCTTGGTGGGGCTGCGGGAGCCCTGGCCGACGCCGAGGAGCGCGCGCATGCCCAGCTCATCGAGCTCCGCCTCCTCCAGGATCTCGACCTCGAGGCCGAGCTCGCCCATGGCGGCGAGGCGGGCGGCGAATTCGTCGGTGGTCAGGACGTTGGCCGGCTCGTTGACCAGGTCCCGGGCGAAGAAGACGCCCTCGACCGCCGCCATGTGGCCGCGGGACGCGCGGACGACGTCTTCGGGGGAGGCGCAGGCGACGGCCACCGGGGCGGGGGCGTCGGTCTTGTCGTCCTCGCCGGTCTTGTAGACGTCGAAGGCGTAGGCGCGCAGGGCGAGGCCGAAGGCGATCTCGGCGACCTGCGCCGCCTCGAAGCCGCCGGCGAAGACCGTGGCGGGCTTGCCCGACAGAGCCGCGGCGAGGGCGCCGCCGGTCTTGCGCAGGGCCGCCTCGTCCGGGTCCTTGCCGGCGCTCGCCAGGATCAGCCGGTCGGCCGCCAGCCCTCCGGGCACGGGGAACCGGGCCGTCGCCCCCGCCTTGCCCTTCCAGTCGTCCGAGGCGACGTAGCGGGCGAGCGCGCCGCCCATGGCCGCGTCGGCGGCGGCGGCGGCGGGCGACAGCGCGCCCTCCCCGTCCACGAAGACCACGGAGGAGCCGGCGACGGAAACCGCGGCGTCCGCCTCTTCGGCGATGAAGTCGATGTCGAGGGGGGTGGTCATGGCGGCGCTCCGAAGGTCTCGTCGAGGGGGAGCCCGCGGGGCGTCGTCCTCGGCCAGGGCCGGGGCGGACGCCCGGCGCGGTCCCGGGGTCGAGCGGAGTCCTAGCCCGCGAGGGCCTCGGGCGCCAGCGCGGCGCCTTGCCTCCGCCCCCCGGGGCGACCATCTTCGCCCCCCATGCGCGGGCGGCTGAATCGATACGTCATCGGGCAGATCCTCGGCCCCTTCGGCGCCTTCGCGCTGATCCTGCTGGGACTCGTCTGGCTGACCCAGAGCCTGCGGGTGATCGAGACGGTGGTCGCCAGCGGCTCGGACGCGGTGGTGTTCCTGGAATTCGCCGCCCTGCTGCTGCCGGTGGTGATGAGCCTGATCCTGCCGGTGGCGGCCTTCGCCGGCTCGCTCTATGCGCTCAACCGCATGTTCATGGACAGCGAGATCGTGGTGCTGATGGCCGCGGGGATGAGCCGGCTGCGCCTGGCGAAGCCGCTGATCGTCTTCGGCGGCGGCGTCATGGTCGCGATGTGCGTGGTGACGCTCTACCTGATGCCGACCGCGGCGCGGGAGCTGCGCGGGCGGATGGCGGAGCTGGGGGCGGACGTGGCCGGCGCGCTGCTGCGGGAGGGGGAGTTCATCCACCCCGCCACCGGCGTCAGCGTCTACATCCGCGCGCTGGGGCGCGACGGGCAGATGGCGGGCCTTTTCGTGCAGGACGACCGGGAGCCGGACGCCCGCGTCACCTACACCGCCGAGCGCGCGGCGCTGGTGAGGACCGAGGCGGGCCCGCGCCTGGTGATGTTCGACGGCGCCGCCCAGCGGCTGGAGGGCGAGGCGCTGAGCCTGCTGCGCTTCGACAAGCTGGTCTACGATCTGGCGCCGATGATGCAGCCCTCCGCCGACCGCCGCCTGCGGCCGTCGGAATACTACGCGGCGCAGCTGGTGGCGCCGACGGAGGAGATGCTGCAGGGCCGCCCGCCGGGCGAGTACGTGGCGGAGGGCCATGAGCAGATCTCGGCGCCGCTTTATGCGCTGGCGCTGCCTTTGATCGGGCTGGCGAGCCTTCTGGGGCCGGGGTTCAGGCGGCGCGGCTACGGCAAGCGGCTGGCCGCGGCGGTGGCTCTGGCGGCGGCGTGCCGGATGCTGGGGGTGGCGGCGAAGGCGGCCGCCTCCTCGGTCGCCGGTCTGTGGCCGCTGATGTATGTGGCGCCTCTGCTGGGCATCGGTCTGGCGCTGCTGGTGCTGTGGCGCGGCCTGCCGCAGCTCGGCGCCGGCGGGCCGTCGGAGGCGCCCACGCCGGCGGAGGGTGGAGCCTGATGGGCACGCTGACTCTTTATGTCGCCCGCCGCTTCTCCGGCGCCGTCGCCGCGGCGTTCGGCGCGGTGTTCCTGCTGGTGGTGCTGGTGGATCTGGTGGAGCAGTCGCGCCGCGCCGCCGGCGGGCGGGCGGGCTTCGACACGGTCGCCGCCATGGCCGTGCTGCACGCGCCGTCGCTGATGCTGGAGATCCTGCCCTTTCTGGCGCTGCTCTCGGCCATGGCCTGCTATGCGCGGCTGGCGAGGAGTTCGGAATTGGTGGTGACCCGCGCGGCCGGCGTCAGCGTCTGGCGCCTGCTGGCGCCGGCGCTCGCCTGCGCCCTGGTGGTCGGCAGCCTCGGCTTCGCGGTGCTCAACCCCTTGGCCGCCGGCATGCTGAGCCGGTTCGAGACGCTGGAGGCGCGGTTCATCCGCGACCGCACCAGCCTGCTTTCGGTGTCCGAGAACGGGCTTTGGCTGCGCTGGTCCTCTCCCGGTGGGCAGCGGGTGATCCATGCGCTCGGCGCCAACCGCAACGGCACGCGCTTGCGCGAGGTGACGGTCTACCGCTTCGACGACGCGGACCGGCTGACCGGCCGCATGGCCGCCGCCCGCGCGGTGCTGGAGCCGGGGGTCTGGACGCTGCACGACGTGGCCCTGTGGCGCTTCGAAGACGGCGAGGCCCAGGCGCAGGGCGAAGGCGGGGCCGAAGGGGGAGCCGCGGTCGCCGGCGCGCTGGACCAGGCGCCGCGGCGGGGGGAGCTCGATCGGCTGCAGATCCCCACGGACCTGACGCCCGACCAGATCCTGGAGAGCTTCGCCAGCCCCCGGTCCATCGGGTTCTGGGAGCTTCCGGGCTTCATCGCGGCGCTGGAGACGGCGGGCCTGTCGTCCACGCGCCACCGCATGCACCTGCAGAGCCAGACCGCCCTGCCCGCGCTGCTCGCCGCCATGGTGCTGATCGGGGCGGCGTTCAGCATGCGCCATGCCCGCTTCGGCGGATTGGGGCTGATGGCGATGGGGGCGGTGGGCTCGGGCCTGGGCTATTTCTTTCTGGCCAATCTCACCTCCGCCTTCGGCGCCTCCGGCGCCATCGCCCCGGCGCTGGCGGCTTGGATCCCGCCTTTTTCGGTCAGCCTGCTGGCCTTGGCGCTGATCCTGCACTGGGAGGACGGCTGATGGCGCGCGCGCCGCTCGTCGCGGCCCTGCTGCCGGCCGTTCTGCTGGCCTCGGCGCTGCCGCCCGCCCCCGCGGCGGCGCAGTCCGCGAACGGCGTCGCCGGGCTGGTGTCGGGCGAGGCGGGCCAGGAGGGGCCGGTCTCGCTGGTCGCCGACAGCGTGACCTACGACGCCGAGGCCGCGACCCTGACCGCCGCCGGGAACGTGATCGTCTACTATGGCGACCGCACTCTGGAGGCCGAGCGCATCGTCTACGAGGCCGAGGCCGACCGGATCCGGGCCGAAGGCGAGGTGACCCTGCGCGGCCCCGAACGCGCCGTCATCACCGCCGACTTCGCCGAGGTCGACAGCCGCATGCAGGAGGCGCTGGTCCGGGGCGCGCGCGCCGCGCTGCCCCGCGGCGCCCGGTTCGCCGCGACCGAGGCGCGGCGGCTCGGCGGCCGTTGGAACGTGATGTCCCGCGCCGTCTTCTCCCCCTGCCTCGTGTGCGCCGAGGATCCCACGCCGCTATGGCGCATCCGCGCCAAGCGCATCGTCCATGACGAGCAAGAGCAGGTCATCCACTACGAGGACGCCACCTTCGACGTCTTCGGCGTGCCGGTGTTCTACATGCCCTATTTCCGCCATCCCGACCCGACGCTGGAGCGCGCCTCTGGCCTGCTGCCGCCCGAATACTTCCAGTCCGAGCCCTTCGGCCATGCGGTCAAGACCCCCTATTTCTGGGTCATCGACGACGTCTCCGACGCCACCGTCGCGCCCATCGTCACCTCCCAGGACGGCGCGCTGATCGAGGGCGAGTATCGCCGGCGCTTCGTCAACGGCGATCTGTGGCTGAACGCCTCACTCACCCAGCAGGGCTACGACGGCGACGACCGGCTGCGCGGCCATGTCTTCGGCCAGGGCCTGTGGTCCTTCGGGCCGCATCTGGAGGCCGGCTTCAGCCTGGAGCAGGCTTCCGACGACCCGTATCTGCGCCGCTACGAATTCACCGAGCGCGACCGGCTGGAGACCGAGGTCTTCGTGCGCGCCGACGACGCGCAAGGCTGGGGCGAGCTGAGCTTCGTGCGCTTCCAGTCCCTGCGCGACGACGAGCCGTTCGGCGGCATCCCCTTCGCCCTGCCGAGC
>JBCCPD010000212.1:0-6675 GCA_039025075.1 Pseudomonadota bacterium
CGCGGCAGAAGAGTGGCGGCGCCGGCCTCCTGCACATGGGCGCCCCAGGCGGCGGCGGCTTCGGGGGAGGCCTCGATCCTGGTCTCGCCCTTGGCGTCGAGCGCGGCGAGGGCGTCGGCGATCCACTCGGCGTGCTGCTCGATGGCGACGGGCATGTTGGTGAGGACCGACGGGGAGCCCGGGCCGGTGATGGTGAGGAGGTTGGGAAAGCCGGGGATCTGCAGGCCCAGATAGGTGCTGGGACCTTCGGCCCACGCGTCTTTCAGGGTTCGGCCGCCCGCCTCGATGCCCAGGGACAGGAGCGGGCCGGTCATGGCGTCGAAGCCGGTGGCGAAGACCAGAACGTCCAGCTCGTGCAGGCCGCCGGAGGTGACGACGCCCTCGGGCGCGATCCGCTCGATGGGTGTGTCGCGCAGGTTCACCAGGGTCACGTTGGGGCGGTTGAAGGTCTCGAAATAGTTCGTGTCGATGGGGGGCCGCTTGCCGCCATAGGGGTGGTCGATGTCCGAAAGGGCCTCGGCCGTGGCGGGGTCCCGCACGATCTGGCGGATCTTGGCCTTGAGGAAGTCGCAGGCAGTGGCGTTGGCGGTCTCGTCGGCGACGAGGTCCTGGAAGACGCCGCGGAAGCGCAGGCCGCCCGTCTCCCACGCCTGTTCGTAGGCGGCGAGGCGGGCCTCGTCCGAGACGTCGAAGACCTTGTCCGGGCGGATGCGGAAGGGGTGGCCGTTGGGGGTGCTTTGCGTCAGCTCTCGGATTTCGGAGAGGTTGTCGCGGGCCCAGGCCTTGAAGTCCTCGCTCAGCGGGCCGTTGCGGGCGGGGACTGAATAGTTGGCGGTGCGCTGGAAGACGGTGAGGTGCTCGGCGGTCCGGGCGATGACCGGGATGGATTGGATGCCGGTGGAGCCGGTGCCGATCTGGCCGACGCGCTTGCCGGCGAAGTCGACGCCCTCGTGGGGCCAGCGGCCGGTGTGGTGGGTTTCGCCGGCGAAGCTCTCGCGGCCCTCGATGTCGGGCATGTTGGCGGTGGAGAGGCAGCCGACGGCGGTGATCAGCCAGCGGGCCTGGAAGGCCTCGCCGGCCTCGGTGCGCACGGTCCAGAGGCGCGCGGCCTCGTCCCAGACGGCGGAGACGACGCGGGCGTCGAGGGCGATGTCCCGGCGCAGGTCGAGGAAATCGGCGGCGTGGTTGAGATAGGCGCGGATCTCCTCCTGCCCCGGATAGCGTTCGGACCAGGACCAGGAGCGGTGGAGCTCTTCGCTGAACGTGAAGCAGTAGGCGTGGCTTTCGGTGTCGCAGCGGGCGCCGGGATAGCGGTTCCAATGCCAGGTGCCGCCGACGCCGTCGCCGGCCTCCAGCACGCGGGCGTTCAGGCCCAGCCGGTCGCGCAGCAGATGGAGCTGGTAGAGCCCGGCGAAGCCGGCGCCGATGATGAGGGCGTCGAGGCGCTGCGGTCCGTCGGTCATGGGCGCGCGTGGCCGTCGCGGGTCTGGGGGGTGCGGATGCCGAGCGCGGCGCCGGCGACCTGGGTGCGCAGGATCTCCGCCGTGCCGCCGCCGATGGTGAACATGCGGACGTCGCGATACATGCGCTCCAGCGGCGTTTCGGCGCCGTAGCCGCGGGCGCCGTGCATCTGCAGGGCGTCGTTGACGACCTGGACGGCGGCCTGGGTGGCGAAGAGCTTGGCGCGGGCGGCGGAGGCCATGTCGGGGAAGCGGCCCTCGGGGCCCCGGGTGGCGGCGGCGTCCATCAGCATGAGGCGGGCGGCGTGGAGCTTGGCGTCCATCTCCGCCAGCATCCATTGCAGGCCTTGGAATTCGGCGAGGGGGCGGCCGAATTGCTTTCTTTCCAGCAGGTAATCGCGGGCGTGGTCGAAGGCGCCCTGGGCGACGCCGAGGGCCGCGGCGCCGGCGCCGACGCGCTGGGAGTTGTAGGCGGACATCAGGGCGCCGAAGCCTTTGGCGAAGCCGCCGGGCGGGTCGAGGACCATGTCCTCGGCCACGAAGAGGTCGTCGAATTCGAGCCGCGCCTCGGGCATGCCGCAGAGGCCGAGGGTGCGTTCGTGGCCGGCGATGGCGAAGCCCTGGGGCTCCAGGCCCTGGTCCGGGTCGCGGATGACGAGGAAGCCGCCGATGCCGAGGTTCTCGCCCGCCTCGTCCAGAGCGCGGGCGAAGATCAGGTGGAGCTTTGAGACGCCGCCGCCGGTGATCCAGTGCTTGACCCCGGTGAGGCGCCAGCCGCCGGGGACGCGGCGGGCCGTCGTGGTCATCTCGGTCGCCGCGGAGCCGGCGTCGGGCTCGGTGATGCAGATGGCCGGCTTGTCGCCGGCGAGGACGAGGGCGGCGGCGGTCTGCTTCTGCGCTTCGGTCCCGTAGGCCATGACGGCGGCGATGCCGCCCATGTTGGCCTCGACCGCGATGCGGGCCGAAAGGGTGCAGGCGCGGCCCAGCTCGTCCACCACCGCGGCGGCGGCGGCGAAGGAGGCCCCTTTGCCGCCGTATTGGGTGGGCAGGGTCATGCCCATGACGCCGGCTTCCGCCATCTCCGCCACGTTGTCGTGGCAATAGCGGCGCTCGCGGTCCCACAGGGCGGCGCGGGGGGCGAAGCGGGCGGCGAGGTCTCGGCCGACCGCCCGCCAGGCTTCAAGCTCGGCGATGCGTTCCATGCGGCAACCATAGCGCCGGGTCACGGCGACGTGAAGACGTCCCGTGCGCGGCCGGGCGACGCGCACGGGCGCGAGAAGAGGCGCGGTGGAGGGGCGGGCCGCCCCGACCGTCAGTCCGCGATCGGGCCTTGGCCGCAGCGGGGCCGCGGCCGGCCGCCATCGGCGACGGCCATGACCAGCACGATCTCGTCGGCGCGGGGCGCGTCGCCGACGGTCACGGCGAGCGTGTCGAAATGATCGAAGGACCAGGCCTCGTCCTTGTGGCCCAGAGGCACGTCGAGCGAGGCGCCGACGGCGCCGATCTTGGCGTTGGAGGGGATCAGGGCGGCGCCGCCGCCGACCGCGGCGCGCATGGGCCGGCCCAGCTTGGGGTGGATCAGGGCGCCGCCATGCTCCAGATCGCCCGCCGCGCCCACCAGAGCCGCCTTGCCGTAGGAGGTCGGGGGGCCGCCCAGCTGGGCGACGGCGCGGCTCATCAGCCGCTCCCCCAAGGCGCCGCCGAGATCGAACAGCGCCGAGAGATCCTCGACCGCGCGCCCCGCGAAGGGGTTTGCGAGCACCGCCAGAGCGGCGACGCGGACCACGGGGGCGCAGGGCGCGCCCAGGGGATCCGCCTCGGTCGTCTCGGTCAGGATCAGGGTCTTGCGGACGGTCATGGGGCGTTCCTTTTCCGGGGCTTCGGTGGGCCTGAGCCTAGCCGCGCGGCCGTCGCCGCGCAGCTTCGGGGTCGCGAGAGGCGCTGGCGGGTTCGCGCCAGGCGCTGGGCGCGTCGGGGCGGCGCGGTCGCCCTCACGGCCCGCGTCGCCCCGCCCCCGGCGCGCGGCGGTGAGGGCGATCCGTGACCGAAACACCCGATTCGCATCGCTTCATGGCGATCTGGAACCAAAAACGCCCATGAATCGCGCACGTCCTTGATCAATCCGCGGTCATGGCGCCTGGTTCGTGAGCGTTCGTCACAAATCCAACGCATTCAGCGCAAAAGCGGGTCGCATTCGATCATGTGGACCGTAGGGTTTGCGTCAGGCTCTGGTCCCGCGATCGGGATCGCGCCGGGCGCGCCTCCCTGCGCCCGGCGGAGCCGCCCCAGGCCCGCGGCCGCCTCCGCGGCGGACCGGCGGATGATCCCAGCTCCGGGCGCAGACCCGGACGTCGACACGCAAGGATGCTCCCCCAGATGAAAACCCGTTCCCTCGCCCTCGCCGGCGTCGCTTTCGCCGCGACCGCCGGCGCCGCGCACGCCGACGACTGCCCCATCAAGGTCGGCGTCCTCCACTCGCTCTCGGGCACCATGGCGATCTCCGAGACGACGCTGAAGGACACCATGGAGCTGCTGATCGAGCAGCGGAACGAGGAGGAGGGCGGCGTCCTCGGCTGCGAGATCGAAGCGGTCGTCGTCGACCCGGCCTCCGACTGGCCGCTCTTCGCGGAAAAGGCGCGCGAGCTGCTGACCGTGCAAGAGGTCGACGTGATCTTCGGCGCCTGGACCTCGGTCAGCCGCAAGTCGGCTCTGCCGGTGCTCGAAGAGCTGAACGGGTTGATGTTCTACCCGGTCCAGTACGAGGGCGAGGAGAGCTCCAAGAACGTGTTCTACACCGGCGCCGCGCCGAACCAGCAGGCGATCCCGGCGACGGACTACTTCCTGGAGGAGCTCGGGGTCGAGAAATTCGCGCTGCTGGGCACCGACTACGTCTATCCGCGCACCACGAACAACATCCTCGAGGCCTACCTGCAGGCCAACGGCATCGCCGAGGAGGACATCTTCGTCAACTACACCCCCTTCGGCCATAGCGATTGGTCCAAGATCGTCGCCGACGTCGTGGCGCTGGGCGCGGACGGCAAGAAGGTCGGCGTGATCTCCACCATCAACGGCGACGCCAACATCGGCTTCTACAAGGAGCTGGCCGCCGCCGGCATCTCCGCCGACGACATCCCCGTGGTGGCGTTCTCGGTCGGCGAGGAGGAGCTTTCGGGCCTCGACACCACCGATCTGGTCGGCCACCTGGTCGCGTGGAACTACTTCCAGTCCGCCGACAGCGAGATCAACGAGGATTGGGTCGAAGCGTGGAAGGAGAAGATGGGCGAGGAGCGGGTCACCAACGACCCGATGGAGGCCCATTACATCGGCTTCAACATGTGGCTGAACGCCGTCGAGCAGGCCGGCACCACCGACGTCGACGCGGTGCGCGAGGCGATGTACTTCCAGACCTTCCCGAACCTCACCGGCGGCACGGCGATCATGCTGCCGAACCACCACCTCGCCAAGCCGGTGCTGATCGGCGAGATCACCGAGGACGGGCAGTTCGACATCATCTCCCAGACCACGGAGGTGCCGGGCGACGCCTGGACCGACTTCCTGCCGGAATCGGCGGTTCTGATGTCCGACTGGGCGGAGCTCGGCTGCGGGATGTACAACAAGGACACCGGCGCCTGCGTGCAGATCAAGTCCAACTACTGACGCCGACGGGCGGGCGGCGGCGCGCCGCCGCCCGCCGACCTCGCCTCCTCGGGAGAGCGCCAAGCTCATGGTTTTGCTGAAACTTGCGCTCGCCGCGGCCCTGGCCGCGGCGGCGGCGCTTCCGGTCCGCGCGCAGGTCGTCGACGCGCCGGTGCAGGTCCTGCTGCAGGAGAACGGCGATCAGATCGCCAAGCCTCGCCGCCGGACCATCGGTCCGATCATCGAGGATCTGGCCGCCTCGGGCCTGCCGGAGATGCGCGCGGTGCTCGAGCGCTGGCAGGCGCGGGAGATGTACCGCCACAAGCGCTCCGACCTTTTCGTGTTCGGCGAGGAGGAGGGGCGGCGGGAGCTGCGGATCTTCGACCCGGCCACCGGCGAGGATCTCGGCGTCGTGCGCGCCCGCGACTACGATCAGCTCAAGCCCAATTCGGGGGTGCGCGGCCTGATCGGCTCCGCCCTCGTGCGCTTCCGGCTGTCGGACCCGGACCTGTCTCAGCGCATCGCCGCGCTGGAGCAGATCGAGCGGCGCGGCGAGGCGGAGCATCTGCCGGTCCTGCGCGCCGTGATCGAGGGCGAGCCCGAGCCCGTCCTGGCCGCCCGCATGGCCCGGGCGGAGCGCATCCTGACCATCGCCTTCGACGCGGACGAGGCGGCCCGCATCGCGGCCATCGAAGGGTTCTCCGGCGACACCGGCGTCGACGTCCGCGCCGCGCTCAACCCGCTTCTGGCGAGCGACGTGGTGGCGACCGCGGGGCCCGCGCCCGAGGGCGCCAACGTGGCGCGCGCCCTGACCCCGGGCGAGGATCTGGCGCTGGACGACGCGCTCGCCCTGCTGGTGGAGGCCGGAGCGCTCGCCGCGCCCATCGACCGGGACGCCCGCGACGCCGCGCTGGAAGGGGCGGTCGAGAACGGCCGGGTCGCGGGCGTCGAGGTCGCTTCGCTGGGCACCGAGGCCGCGAGGGACCTCGCCTACGCCGCCCTGGCCCGGGCCGGCGACGCGCCCGCCGCCGCCACGCCGGAGGAGATCGAAGTGGCCCTCGCCGGGCACGGTTTTTTCGAGGTCTATCGCCTCGCCTCGCCCGCCATCACCACGGCGGCGTCCGAGACGCTGCAGAGCATCGAGCTGACCCTGGCGGCCAACCAGACGCTGGACCTGGCGCTGGACGCGCTGTCGCTGGCCTCGATCTATTTCCTGGCGGCCATCGGCCTCGCCATCACCTTCGGCGTGATGGGCGTGATCAACATGGCCCATGGCGAGTTCATCATGATGGGGGCCTATACCGGCTACGTGGTGCAGCTGTTCGTGCCGGACCATACCCTTTCCATCCTCATCGCGCTGCCGCTGGCCTTCGCCGTCACCTTCGGAGCCGGCGTGGCGATGGAGCGGCTGGTGATCCGCTGGCTCTACCATCGTCCTTTGGAGACGCTGCTGGCGACCTTCGGCATCTCCATCGCGCTCCAGCAGATCGCCAAGAACATCTTCGGGACGCAGGCGCGGCCGCTGACCTCGCCGGACTGGCTGGCCGGGGCGCTCGCCTTCAACGACGTGGTGGCGATC
>JBCCPD010000213.1:0-6670 GCA_039025075.1 Pseudomonadota bacterium
CTCCGTCCCCGGCTCCAACCCGCTCACGTCCACTTCGACGGAAGCGAGCGCCAGCACGTCGGCGCTGGGGTTCATTTGGTTCACCAAGGGCCAGACGGCCGCGCCTGCCGCCACGACGCCGGCGCCGGCCGTGGCGACGTAAAGGAAATCGCGGCGGCCGCCGTCGGGTTCGTCTTCAGCGTGGGCCAATTTTCGGCTCCTTCCTCGCCTTGGTCGCGCCGGGGAACTTCGCGCCCCTGCGCGAGTCGCTAGGTACAGCAACGCTCTTCGTCGAGCGATCAGTTAGCCCTGCACCCCCGCCTCGGCCAGCGGACAGGGCGACGCAGAGCCGAATAAATATCACCATCTTGAGCGAAGTCCCCCTGCAATTCGTCACGGAACCCCGGGGTTGCGCCCCGCGAGGGCGGGTCGGGGGGCGGCGCTTGCGCGAAAACCGCCGGCATGCTTCGCTTGCCTTATGATTTCCAGCGAGCGCGACGAGAACGAAGCGGGTCGGACGAGCGTTCGGCCGGCGGCGGCGCGGGCCGGTCGTGGCTGAGGCCGCGGCGCCGGGGGCGCCGGCGACCAACGTTGCGGCTGGGATCGCCTGGATGGGCGCGACGACCGTGCTGTTCGTCTGCGTGACGGCGATCGTGCGCTATGTGGGCGCCGAAGTGCCGGCCCCCCAGTCGAGCTTCCTGCGCTATCTGGCGGGCACGTTGATGATCCTGCCCTTCATGGCCCCGATGCTGCGCGATCCGCCGCCGCGCAGGACCATGGGCCTGCATCTGCTGCGCGGGGCGACCCATGCGGTCGGGGTGACGCTGTGGTTCTTCGCCATGGCGCGCATTCCGATCGCCGAGGTGACGGCGCTGGGCTACACGGCGCCGATCTTCGTGACCATCGGCGCCGCGCTGTTCCTGGGCGAGAGGCTGCAGCTGCGCCGGATCATGGCGGTTCTGGCGGCCTTGACCGGGGCGATGGTGATTCTGCGGCCGGGATTTCAGGAGATCGGGCCCGGCCAGATCGCTCAGCTTTGCGCGGCGCCGGCCTTCGCCTGCTCGTTTCTTCTGGCCAAGCGGCTGACCCGGGACTCGGGGCCGACGGTGATCGTCGGGCTGCTGTCGATCTTCTGCACGCTGGCGCTGCTGCCCGGGGCGCTGTGGGTCTGGCAGCCGGTCGGCTGGGACGTGGTGGGCTGGCTGAGCCTGACGGCGGTCTTCGCGACCGGAGGGCATTGGACGCTGACCAAGGCCTACGCCTGCGCGCCGATCACGCTGACCCAGCCGGTGCAGTTCCTGCAGCTGGTCTGGGCGACGATCCTGGGCATCGTGGCCTTCGCCGAGCCGGTGGACCCGTTCGTGATCGCCGGCGGCGGGATCATCGTGGGCGCGGCGACCTACATCTCCTATCGCGAGCGGGTGGCGGCTCGGACCTCGATCACGCCGACCGCGGCGCAGACCAAGGGGTGACGCCGGGCCTCGCCGCGCGGTTTTCGGGCACGGTTGCGGCGCCCGATCCCGGCGCGCGGCCCGCCCGCCCTCCCCCGACGCGCCGGGATCGGGCGAGGCGTTCGCGCGGCAACGCCTATTCAAGCTATCGACGTAGCGTCAACTTCCGATGCCGCGAGGATGAAGGCGGCCGCCCGGCGCCACGACGCGGTCCCAGGATCATCACTCCGCCGCCTCCAGCCCCAAGAACCCGCCGGACTGGCGCGACCAGAGGTCGGCGTAGAGGCCGCCTCGTGCCAGAAGGTCGGCATGGGTCCCTTCCTGGGCGATGCGGCCCGCGTCCATGACCACGATGCGGTCCATGCGGGCGATGGTGCTGAGGCGGTGGGCGATGGCGATCACGGTGCGCCCCTCCATCAGATCCTCGAGCGCCGCCTGGACTTCGGCCTCGGTCTCCGAATCGAGGGCCGAGGTCGCCTCGTCCAGCATCAGGATCGGCGCGTCCTTCAGGATCGCGCGGGAGATGGCCACGCGCTGGCGCTGGCCGCCGGAGAGCTTCACGCCCCGCTCCCCCAGATGGGCGGCGTAGCCCTTGCGGCCGCGCGGATCTTCCAGCGCCTCGATGAACGCGTGGGCGGAGGCCTGCTTGGCCGCCTCCACCGCGGCCGCCTCGCCCGCGTCGGGCCGCCCGTAGAGGATGTTGTCGAGGGCGGAGCGGTTGAACATCGCCGTGTCCTGGGTGACGAAGGCCACCTGCCGGCGCAGAGCGTCCTGCCGCAGCCCGCGCACGTCGCGCCCGTCCAGCAGCACCCGCCCGGCCTCCACGTCGTGGAGGCGCAGGGCGAGCTTCATCACCGTGGATTTGCCGGCGCCGGAGCGGCCGACCAGCGCCACTTTCTCCCCGGGCGCGACGTCGAGCGAAAACCCGTTCAGGCCCCCGCCGCGCTTTCGCCGCGCCGCCCGGGCGTCCTGGCCGTAGCGGAAGACGACGTCGTCGAAGCTCAGGCGACCTTCGGCGCGGGCCACCGGCGCGGCGTCGGGCGCGTCCACCAGGCCATGGGCGGGGCTGAGGGTGCGGATCCCGTCCTCCACCACGCCCCAATTGGCGAACATGCCCATGGCGGTGAAGCTGATCCAGCCGCTCATCTGACCGATGCGCAGCGCCAGCATGCCCGCGAGGGTCACGGCCCCCGGCGTCGCGGCCCCGGACTGCCAAAGCCAAAGGGCGAGGCCGGTCAGGACCAGCGGCAGCACCCCGGCCAGAGTGGAGATGACGGTGCGGTAGACCCAGACGATGCGTCCGAAGGCGATCTTGGCCTGGCGCAGCCGCTCCAACGCCGCGCCGGCCTGCGCCTCCTCCCGCCCGGCATGGGCGAAAAGCTTCACCGTCTCCATATGGCTGATGGTGTCGACCAGCTGGCCCGACAGGCCGCTTTGCGCGTTGGCGCGCTCCCGCGCGGCGGATCGGAGCCGGGGCAGCATCACGCTGATCCAAACCAGATAGGCGGCGAGCCAGATCGCCAGCACCCAGCCGAGCCGGGCGTCGGCGGCCGACAGGGCGATCACCGCGGCGATCAGCGTGGCGAAGGCGAAGGAGACCGCATGCACGGCCTCCGACAGCAGCTCCGTCACCGCATTGCCGGTCTGCAGCTGCTTTTGCGAGATGCGGCCGGCGAAATCGTCCTCGAAATACTTCAGGCCCTGGCCCAGCGTGTGCCGATGCAGGCGGAACAGCGTCAGCTGGAACATGCTGGGCTGCAGGCTGAGGCTCATCAGGCCGGAGGAGACCGCCATGCAGATCGGGCGCGCCAGCAGCACGAAGAGGCCGGCGGCGGCCAGCGCCCAGCCGTGCTGCGCCAGAAAGGCGCCGCGGGCCTCGGGCGTGGTCAGGCGCGGGCCGGCCTCCGCCGCCAGGTCCACCGCCCAGGCGATCAGCCAGGCGCCCGCGACCTCCGAGGCCGCCAGAGCGACCTGGGCGAGAACGGCGAGGCCGAAGACCCCCCAGGCCCCGCGCACCGCCCAGCCGATGAAGGGCAGGAACCGGGCCGGGGGCGGGCCCTGGGCCGGCGCGTCCGGGTCGATCAGACCGTCGATGCGCGCGGCGGCGCGGTCGAGCGCCGCCCTCATTCCGCCGCCTCCGGGCGCGGCGCGGCGCGGCGGGGGTCGTCCTCGGCCCCGATGAAGCCGCCGGACTGGCGCGCCCAGAAGCCGGCGTAGAGGCCGCCGCGGTCCAGAAGCTCGCCATGGGTCCCTTCCTCGGCCACGCGCCCCTGGTCCAGCACCACGATGCGGTCCATCTGCGCGATGGTCGACAGGCGGTGGGCGATGGCGATCACCGTCTTGCCTTCCATCAGCCCGTAGAGGGCGTCCTGGATCGCCGCCTCCACCTCGCTGTCGAGCGCGGACGTCGCCTCGTCCAGCACCAGGATCGGCGCGTCCTTGAGCACCACGCGCGCCAGCGCCACGCGCTGCCGCTGGCCGCCGGACAGCTTCACGCCCCGCTCGCCCACATGGGCCTCGTAGCCCTTGCGGCCCTGGGGATCCTCCAGGTCCGGGATGAAGTCCTGCGCCTTCACCCGGGTCGCGGCCTCGATCATCATCGCGTCGGTCGCGTCGGGCCGCCCGTAAAGGATGTTGTCGCGGACCGACCGGTGCAGCAGCGACGTGTCCTGCGTGACCATGCCGATGGCCGTGCGCAGGCTGTCCTGCGTGACCTCGGCCACGTTCTGCCCGTCGATCAGGATGCGCCCGGCTTCGACGTCATGGAAGCGCAGCAGCAGGTTCACCAGCGTGGATTTGCCGGCGCCGGAGCGGCCGACGAGCCCCACCCGCTCCCCCGGCCGGATCGTCAGATCGACGCCGTCGAGGCCGCCCTTCTCCTTGCCGTATTGGTGGCGCACGGCGTCGAAGCGGATTTCTCCGCCCGTCACGGCCAGCGGCCGGGCGGCGGGCGCGTCGACTATGCCGTGGGGCTTGGAGATCGTCTCCATCCCCTCTCGGATCACGCCGGCATGCTGGAAGAGCTGGGAGGTGACCCACATGATCCAGCCCATCATGGAGTTCAGCCGCAGCGTCAGCGCCGCGGCCGCCGCCACGGCGCCGAGGGAGGCCGCCCCGACGCTCCACAGCCACACGGCCGTGCCCACGGTGCCCAAGATCAGGATGCCCCCGGCGAGCGCCAGGCTGATCGACATCACCGTCATCAGCCGCATCATGCCCGCGTCGGCCTCGCGCAGCTCCGCGATGGCCTCGCGCGCCAGATCCAGCTCCTTTTCGGCATGGGCGAAGAGCTTGACGGTCTCGATGTTGGTGTAGCCGTCCACGATCTTGCCGGTGAGGGCGGAGCGCTTGTCCGACGCCGCTTGCGCCGCGTCCGCCATCTTGGGCACCAGCCAGACCAGCAGCGTCAGATAAAAGCACAGCCAGATGGCGATGGGGATCATCAGCCGCGGATCCGTGCCGCCCAGCACGAGCGACGCGCCGGCCACGTAGGCGGCGCAATAGAGCACCGCCTCCAGCACCGCGTAGACGCTGTCCTCCACCGCCGGGGCGGTCTGCACGATGCGGTTGGCGATGCGCCCGGCGAAGTCATTTTGGAAGAAGCCGACCGACTGGCCAAGCACGTGCTTGTGCGTGCGCCAGCGCACCGTCGCCACGGCGTTCACCGCGACGCCCTGGTTCAGGAACAGCATCTGCAGGCCGATGGCCGCGGGCCGGATCATCAGGACCAGCACGGCGACCATCGCCAGCTCCGCCCCGTTGCGGGACCACAGCGCCTCCGGGCCCGCCGCCTCCGCCGTGCCGGCCAGCACGTCGACGATGCGGCCGGCGTAGTAGATCAGCCCGGTCTCGATCAGCGCCACGACCAGCGCGGTGGCGATGGCCGCGGCCATGATGCCGCGCAGCTCGCGGATCTGGCTCCACACGAAGGGCCGGTAGCGGTTCGGGGGCGTGCCTTCGGCATGCGGCGCGAAGGGATCGCCGAGGGATTCGAAACGGCGGAACATGACGCCCTCCTGACGGGCGAAGTGGGGCGGGCGCCCGCCCGCGGCAAGGGTCGGGGCGGCGACGACGAAAGCGCCCCGTCCGACTTCGGCGGGCGACCAAAGGCTCGGGGGCGCGGCGGGATGGATGCTTGTTCGTACCTAGACGCGAGGTGTAAGCTTTCAATGACACATGCGAAGGAATGTTCCGATGGACGCGATCGTGCAGACACCCCCTGTCGGCGAGGCCGAGAAGGCCCGCGCCGCCGCCTGGTTCGAAGAGCTGCGCGACCGCATCTGCGCGGAGTTCGAGCGTCTGGAGGACGAGCAGACCACCGGCCCCTTCGCCGATCTTCCCGCCGGCCGGTTCGAGCGCAAGCGCACCCGGCGTGCCGGCGAGGGTGAAGGCGACCAAGGCGGCGGCGAGATGTCCGTCATGCGCGGCGGGCGCCTGTTCGAGAAGGTCGGCGTCAACATCTCCACAGTCTACGGAGAGCTCGGCGGCCCCGCCCGAAAATCCCTGACCGCGCGCAAGGAGATCCCGGGCCTGGACGACGACCCGCGGTTCTGGGCCTCGGGCGTCTCGCTGGTGGCGCATATGCGCTCCCCCAAAACGCCGGCGGTGCACATGAACACCCGGATGTTCTGGACCCCCGGCGCCTGGTGGTTCGGCGGCGGGTCGGACCTCAACCCGATGGTGGAGGTGGAGGAGGACACCGCCTTCTTCCATGGCGTTCTCAAGGCGGCCTGCGACCGGCACGATCCGGACTACTACCCGCGCTTCAAGGCCTGGGCGGACGACTATTTCCTGATCCGCCACTGGAACGAGCCGCGCGGCGTGGGGGGCGTCTTTTACGACGATCTCAACGGCGGCGACTGGGAGGCCGACTTCGCCTTCACCCAGGACGTCGGCCGCGCCTTCCTCGACAGCTTCGTGCCCGTGACCGAGAAGCGCCGCTTTGAGACCTGGACCCCGGAGGACCGCGAGTGGCAGCTGATCAAGCGCGGGAAGTACGCCGAGTTCAACCTGGTCTACGACCGCGGCACCCAGTTCGGCCTGCAGACCGGCCACAACCCCGAGGCGGTGCTGATGAGCCTTCCGCCGGAGGCGAAGTGGCCCTGATCTCGTAGGGCCAAGACTCATATCCACCAAGCGATGATGGCGGCGAGCGCGATGGCTGCGGAGCATGTGGCGGCGAGCCGGTCGTACCGTGTGGCGACCCTGCGGAAGTCCTTCAGCCGGCAAAACGCACGTTC